>JAHFBW010000162.1 GCA_023249845.1 Candidatus Eiseniibacteriota bacterium | reverse complement strand
CCGACGTGCAGGCAGGCGTAGTAGTCCGCCGCCTCGATCCAGTCCACGTCGGCCACCTCGATGACGCGGATCCGCCCCGAGTGCCGCAACACGAGGCGTTGCGTGTAGCGCGGGGCGGTGGGATCGAGGCTGGCGCGGACGAGTGCCGCCTTCGCCCGCCGCAGCGTCTCGGCGAAGCGCGCGTCGTCGAACGGCTTCAACAGGAAGTCGACCGCGTCCACGTCGAACGCCTTGAGCGCGTGTCGCGGGAATGCGGTCACGAACACGACCGCGGGCACGGTCTCAAGCCCCACGCGTTCGAGTAGCGAGAAGCCGTCCAGCTCGGGCATCTGCACGTCGAGGAACAGCAGGTCGGGACGCTGCTCGGCGATCGCCCGTTCGGCCTCGAGCGCGTCGCACGCGCCGAGCCAGTCGATGTCGGGGTCCTGTGCCAGCAGGAGTTCGAGCGTGCGGCGGGCGATGGGCTCGTCATCCACCACCAGCGTGCGGATCGCGTCAGGCACTGACCGCTTCCTCTGCGGAGAGCGGCCGCCATGGCAGCACCAGCCGGAGTTCGAACGCGTTCTCGACGCGGCGGACATCCATTGTGTACATCCCCGGGTAGAGTTGCTCCAATCGCGCGCGCGTATTCTTGAGGCCGATGCCGGTGCCGCTGGCGGCTCGGAGCACTTGGGGCGTGGCGTTGCGGATCTCGAGCTCGAGCGCACCGTTCACACGCGCCGCCTTGATACTCAGCCACGACGGGCCGGCCACGACGGCCGCGCCGTGGCGGATCGCGTTCTCGATGAGTGGCTGCAGCAACAGTCGCGGCACACCGGCGTCGAGTGTGGCGGGCTCGACCTCGAACGTGGACCGCAGCCGCTCGCCGTAGCGCAGCTCCTGGATCTCCAGGTAGCGGCGGACGATGGCCAGCTCGTCGCGCAGGGCCACGACCGCGGTGCCCGAACTGTCCAGGGCATAGCGAAGGAGGTCGCTCAGCCCCGCGATGGTCGAGATGGCCTTCTGGTGTTCCTTGCCGCGGATCAGCCCCGACACAGTGTGGAGCGCGTTGAACAGGAAATGTGGCTGGAGCTGGATGGCCAGCGTGTCGAGGCGGGCCTGCGACAGCTCGCGTTCGAGGTGGGCCGCCCGCATCGCCCGTTCCGTGGCCCGCCGGTGGAACGCGAACGCATGCACCACGCCGAGCGTGCCCACGTAAACGAGCAGCCCGACGGGAAGTCGCACCATCAGGTACTCGTTGAAGTAGGGCTGGAAGGTCGTGTACGTCCTGACGTCGAACGGCCGGATCGTGAGCGTCATCGCGATGGCCCACGCGCCAAAGCCCACAGTCATCGCGAGCCCTGCCGTCGCGTGCACCAGGGCGGACGCGGGATTCCACGGCACGACCGGGAACCGGTCGGCCAAGCGCGCGATCATGGGCGTGCACGCGGCCCAGAAGCCGCATACCGCGAGTTGGTAGCCGATGAGCCGCGCCAGCGAGTGGTGGTGCGACAACATCGACAGGTACGTGTTGAGCGCGGAGAGCACCGCGAACGTGCTCCAGAACGCGATCAACAGCAGCACCATGGCGCGCGGGGCGCGGAGCGCTGCCGGCGAGCGCTCCCCCGCTTCGCGCGTCATCCCGCCGGCAGGGCTCATATCAACACTCAATCGTGCCAGGCGGTGGACTGGTACTCCATGTACCGGGCCGTCTGATCGGCGACTGCGCGTCCGAAGTAGAGCTCGACGACGTGCAGCGCCAGGTCGATGCCGGACGAAAGGCCGCCGGCGGAGAACACGACCGAGTCCGCCTGCACGTATCGCTTGGACATCAGCACCTTCACCTTCGGGAACTGTGAGGCGAACTGCGTGGTGTAGTCGTGGTGGGTCGTGGCCTGCTTGCCGTCGAACAGGCCGGCGTCCGCCAGCTTGAATGCCCCTGTGCACACCGACATCACCACCTGACTCTGCCCTCGCCGCTGGCGCAGCCACGCCGACAGCTCGGGAGCACCCCGCTGCGCGCCCACCATCACGATGTCGGCGGGCGGAGCGTCGGCGAACGAGTAATCCGGCACGACCGTCAGGCCCCCCGAGACGTGAATCGGCGTGTGCGCAGCGCCGACCGTGAACAACTCGAAAGGCATCTGTTCGTTCATCGTCTTGCCGCGCTCCGACACGTGGACGTCGGAGAACACCTCCCACGGCCCAGCGAAATCTATCATGGTCGCCCCCTCGGTGAGGACGACCGCGACGCGGAGGTGCCGGCCGGTGGGCGGCTGGATCACGGCAGCATCGGCGCCTCCACACAGGCCGAAGCACACGACAGCGACAAGCGGCATCAATCCCGTTCGGTTCATGGAGCGCTCCTCGTTCGAGCGGACCGTGGATTCGGTCGCGCCTAGCGAGTGTCCGACCGGGCCCGCGGGCGGGTCACGCGTGAAGCAGGGAATGACGCGTGGGATGCAGGGAAGGCGAGGGCCAGGGGATGGTTCCAAACCGTCGGCGCGCCGTTCCGGCGCGTGTGATGACCCGTGGGCCAGTCCCCGAGCCATGAACGCTTTGCGCGTCCGTCCCGCATTCCTCCGCATCCGTCTGCGGGCTGCCGCGTCGGCGCGAACCGCCCGTTCGCGCGACCTCGCATCGTGCGTTCGATTCGGCGATTCGACGGCGCATGAAGAAGCCCCTGTCCCAGGCCACCACCCTCACCCCACGCACGAGCCCCGATTCCCACCTGCTCGAACCCGGCCAGATCGTGCACAGCCCCGAGACGCACATGCGCTATCGCATCGAGCGGCTGCTCGGCTTCGGCGGCTACGGGCAGGTCTACATGGCGAGGCACCTCGGGCGCTGGTCGGGCGTCCCCGACGTGCTCTGCATCAAGGCGAGCCCGCACATGGACGCGTGGCTGCGCGAGGCTTACTTCGGCCAGCTCCTCGATGAGCACCCGCGCGCGATCCGCGTGTTCGACCGCTTCGTGCTCATGAGGAATAGGAACTTGGATACCGCTCAGGGGGAGTCTATGCCCCGTTTGACGCGCGGGGCCAGGGCCAGTGGGTCCGCCTGAGTCTCGACCGGCCCGATCACGGCATCCGCCGTCGGCGCCGCGGCGCCGCCGCGATCCGCGGCCGCCCCCTTCGCATGTGCCTCCGAGCCCGCGGCGCACACCCGCCCGACCGCAGGCGAGGGCCCACGTGCTCGCTCGTCCGCGGAGGCTCGCCCACCCTACCCACCACGCCGCCGCCGCCGCCGCCGAGGCAACCGCAGTTCGCGTCGAGTCCTTCGCCGCCGCCGGCACCCAGCCCGCTGCCCAAGCGCTCGCCGCAGCCGAGCTCGATGCGTGGCTGGTTGATCGGTGTGTCCGTGCTCGCCACCGTCGCCATCGCGTCGATTCTCATGCAGCGCTTCGGCGCCATCGACTGGCCGCTCCTGCGCGGCGCCGCGGGCGGCCGTGCCTCGGACAGCCAGGGCCCAGACGGCGCGCTGTCGCAGCCCGGCACCGTCGACCCGACTGCCGGCGCTCATCGATTCGTTGAAGCGCGAGGTGGAGGCCTCCAGGCACGCCGTGCGCCCGGCCTCGAACACCAACGTCTCGCAGCCCACGCACCCGCGCGTGACGTCGCCCGAGGAGACCGGCAACAGCCAGACGCCGGTTCCCTCGCAGGCCAAGACCACGCCGACCAGCGGTGAGTCCGCGGCGACCGACAACCCCGAGCCCGAGGCCAGCACGCACTTCGGCATCGGCGTGGCGGCCCACCTGGACATCGATCGCGCCCGCGAGGAGAACGACCGCTTCGTGCGCGACACGACGCTTCCCGGCGTGGTGATGCCATACAAGGACGACGGCACCACGATGTATCGCGTGGTGCTCGGCCGCTGGGCCACCGCCGGCGACGCCGAGCGTGCCGCCAACGTGCTCATGGAGCGCAGCCTCATCAGCGAGGCGCGCGTGGTGACGATTCCGCTGAAGTAGACTTTCGCGAGTGAACGAACGCGGCGGTCGCCGAGATGCGGTCGCCGCGTTCTGGCTTTGTGTCGCGCGTGGCGCCGCGTTCAGCCTTCAGGCGCGCATGGAATGCCGGGGGGGCGTTCGTGTTGGGGCCGGCGTGGCCGCTGGTCACCGCGCAGCCCGCGTTGGGGGACAGACGTTGGGCAAGCGTCGCGGGATGCAGTAGGAACGCTCCAGCCGCTCGATTCGCTCCCCGCTCGATCCCAAGAGGCTCGTCGATGTCTATACTGGTTCGCCGTTCTTGCGCGACACTGGTCGCGCTGGCCGTCGCTGGCTCCCTGCTCGTCGCTCGTGCGCACGCTGCCGATACCCCGCCCCCGCCGCTCGACAAACAGTTGCGCGCCGAGATCATCGACGGGACGTGCGCCGAACTGGAGCGCACGTATGTCGAGGCTGACACCGCGAAGCTCATCGCGAACGTGCTGCGGAAGAAGCTCAAGGCGGGTGCGTACGACCGATTCACTGACCGGAACGAGTTCGCGCAGGCGGTCACGACCGACCTCAGGAGCCTGAACGGAGACCTTCATCTCACGCTCCGGCCCGGCGGCGCGGGCGCCCATGCGGGCGGTCCAACTATCGTGATCCGCGGTGCGCCGGGCCCTGGTGGTGGTGCGCCGGTTATTGCGCAGGGCGGCGCCCCGCCCGGCGGCCCCGTCGTGGAGCGCCGCGTGGCCGGTGGCCCCGGTGGCCCCGGAGGCGCCGGCGGACGGCCGATCCCCGGCATGCCCGACGCGCGCGAGCACAACTTCGGCCTCGAGCACGCAGAGATCCTGCCCGGGAACATCGGCTACCTGGAGGTGACCGGGTTCAACGAGGCCGAGGGCATGGAGGACGCGATGGTGGGCGCGCTCAAATTCCTCGAGCGCACCGACGCCATGATCATCGACGTGCGCCGGAACGGCGGCGGCAGCGGCCGGATGAGCCACATGCTGTTCAGCCACTTCCTGCCGGCGGATTCCATCCCCACCATCCGCGTGACCAGCCGCGCTACGAGCGAACCCACGCTCATGCGTAGCCTGGTGGACGTGCCCGGGCCGCGCCGCCCCGATGTGCCGCTCTACGTGCTCACCAGTCGCCGCACCGGCTCTGCCGCCGAGGAGTTCTCGTTCGTGCTCCACAATCTCAAGCGCGCCACACTCGTGGGCGAGCGCACCGCCGGCGCGGGGCACATGGTGAACTTCGCCGACGTGCCGCACGACTTCGTGCTCGGCGTGTCCATCACGCGAGTCGCCGACCCGCGCACCGGTCTCGAGTGGGAAGCGGTCGGCGTGCCCGTGGACAAGGCCGTCGATGCCGATCGTGCGCTGGTCGTGGCGCAACAGGAGGCATTGAAGCTGCTCGCCTCGCGCGCGACCGAGCCCGACCGCAAGCGCCGGCTCGAGTGGGCGGCCGACTGGGTGACCGCGGGCGATCGCCCGCAACCAGTTGGCGAAACGATGTCCCGGCTCGCCGGCTCGTTCGAGCAGGACCGCGAGGTCGCCGTGCAGGACGGCAAGCTCGTCTATCGCCGCGGCACGATGTCAGAGGTGTTGCGACCGCTGGGTGACGACCGTTACATGCTCACGCCCGAGGCCCGCATCGTGTTCGACACCGGCACGCCCGCGCCGGGATTCGCGATCGAGCGCCTCGACGGCTCACGCACGCAGGTGGCGCGCCGGAAGTAAGGTGGGGCGGGTCGAGTCGCGAGTGACTTGCCCCGCCTCTCCCCTGCCTCTAGGTTGACCGGCTTCGCGGCCCCGCTTCCGCCGCGTACCCACGGATGCCCGCTGATGCCCGCGCGTTCCGGGAGCAAGTTCTAGCCACTTTCCGCACTACGTTGCGCGACAATCGCTTTGTGCTGGCGGCGATTAGGGTCTCTTGATCAGTAGGTTCTTGGTTCGATTCCAAGGCGGCGCACCAACTTTGCTTCGGAGCCGCGACAACTCCGCCCACCGCCGCCGGCGGGCGCGCAGCGCCGGCCACGAGTTCTCGGCCTCGGTCCCCTTCGCCGGCTCTCCGCGCTCGCGCGCCAGCACCACCCCGCGCCGAGGCTGAAGCTCCACGCCACCGGAGCCCGGCGCGGGCGGCCTCAGCCGCCCAGCAGCAGCGCGTCAGGCAGCTCGTAGCGCTCTTCGTCCCCGATGGTCACCACCTGGCTGTCGCTCGCGCGCGCCGCGCGGGCCGGGCTCGAGGCATCGGTCGCGACCAGTTCGCCCTTCACGAACAGCAGACGGCGCAGGAAGCCATTGGGGCCCCGCAGTTCGACCGTGGCGGTCCCATCGCGCGCGTAGCGGATGACGCCAGCGTCGCACTGCTTCACGTCGGACTGGTAGGGCAGGCCGCAGCGCACGGCGCCGCGCGCGTGGTACACCGACCCAGGAACGCGGGCGTCGCGCGCCGCCTCGAGCGGCTGCAGCGACTCGCCCCGTACGCTCACCGTGAGCTCGAACGCGCTGCGCTCACCGCGGCGCGCCGCGCTCCGCAGGAGGTAAACGCGAAGGCGGTACTCGCCGGCGATGGGCGCGCGCCCCTCGAAGCGCGCGCCGCTCAGGCTGCCGATGAACGACGCGACGTTCTCGGAACCCGGCGGGAGGAGATTGAAGTAGGCCGCCGGGTGTTTCGCGCGGAGCTTCACCACCAGCGTCTGGCCGGCGCCACACGTGAGCACGAAGTCGCGTGACGTGTCGCCCACGATCGTCCCGCTCGAGCGACGCACGCCGGCGCGGTCTGCGGGACCCAGCGACGACGCCGCGGGCGGGGCGGCCGTGGCCACCCCGACGGCGATCGCCAGACCTGCCAGCACCGCGGGCGCCGCTCGGGCGCCTCGGAGTCGGCGCAAGCCGTCAGTCCTCCGTGATCGCGTAGCGCACCAGCACCCCCTCGACGAACGTACCCTCGAGCGTGCGCGCACCCTTCTTGTAGGTGTTCTTGGTGAGCTTCATGCCGTTCTCCTCCGCCGTCGTGCTGGAGGTCGGCGCGCCCCAGATCGCCTCGACTTCGGAGAGTTTCGAACGCTTGTGGACGACGTTCGCCGTCCCCGAGACCGGCGCGCTGGCGGCCGCCGGCGCGGGCTCCGACTGCGTCAGCGCGGCAGCGGCCGGCGCCGCGGGCACAGCGGCGGCCGCGGGCTCCGCATCGCCGAACTCGACCCACTCGGCCAGGACCTTGCGGAAGCCTTCGGGCGCGAGCGCGCTCGAGGGGACACCGTCCGAATAGTGGACGTTGAAGCACGATCCAGCGGCCAGGGCCTTCTCGTTGCGCTGGGCGATCGCCATCTGCGCCGCCTGACGCTGTTCCGCCCCCGAGCCGAGGTTCGCGCGCTCGCGCTCGCGCCGCAGTTTGTCGAGCTCCTCCGCGATGGCGCGGCGCTTCGCCGGATCCTTCTCGCCCTTGAGGTCGTTCTCGAGGTTCTTCTCGCGCGTGCCCTTGCCCTCGTAGACCGCGCCACCGTTGTTCTCGGAGAGGAGGTCGCCGAACGTGCCGTAGCCGCCGCCACCGAGCTGGAACTCGATCAGCTTGGGCGTCACCTTGACCTTGGTGACCATGACCTC
>JAHFBW010000161.1 GCA_023249845.1 Candidatus Eiseniibacteriota bacterium | reverse complement strand
GCGAGAACGTGATCGTCAATACGCTCGCGGGCGTGGATCACGACTCCACCCTCGGCGACGGCTCGCACGTCTGCCCCGGCGCTCACTTGGGCGGCTGGGTGGAGGTCGGCGAGGGCGCCTGGATCGGCATCGGCGCGACCGTTCGCGACCGGGTGAAGGTCGGCAAGCGAGTGGTGATCGGCGCGGGCGCCGTGGTGCTCCGTGACGTGCCCGATGGCGTGGTGGCCTACGGCGTCCCCGCCCGGATCATTCGAGAGGGCTAGAGCATGGCCATCAAGCAGACCGTGCGGGAGCTGGCGATCTTCGGAGGCTCGCCCGCGTTCGAGCAGCCGCTGCACGTGGGCCGGCCGAACCTCGGGGACCGGGAGCGCTTCCTCGAACGCGTCAACGACATCCTCGACCGCCGCTGGTTCACGAACAACGGCCCGTTCGTGCAGGAGTTCGAGAAGCGACTCGCCGAGTACACCGGCGCGCGTCATTGCATCGCGGTGTGCAATGCCACGGTCGGGTTGGAACTCACGATCCGGGCGCTCGGGATGACCGGCGAGGTCATCGTGCCGTCGTTCACGTTCGTCGCCACCGCGCACGCGCTCCAGTGGCAGGGAATCACGCCGGTGTTCTGCGACGTGGATCCGCGCACCCACAACCTGGATCCCGAGCGGGTCCTGGAGCGGATCACCCCGCGCACGAGCGGGATCATCGGCGTTCACGTCTGGGGCAGGCCGTGCGCCGTTGACCGGCTCACCGAGATCGCGCGCGCGCGCGGCCTCAAGCTGATGTTCGATGCCGCGCACGCGTTCGCCTGTTCGCACCGGGGCCGCATGATCGGCGGCTTCGGCGACGCCGAGGTGTTCAGCTTCCACGCCACCAAGTTCCTGAACAGCTTCGAGGGCGGCGCCATCACGACCGACGACGACGAACTGGCCGCCCGCATCCGGCTCATGAAGAACTTCGGGTTCTCGGGGTACGACAACGTCATCTACGTCGGGACCAACGGCAAGATGCCCGAGATCAGCGCTGCCATGGGGCTGTCCTCGCTCGAGGGCCTCGACGACCTGATCGCCGTGAACCGCCGGCACCACCGGAGCTACCGCGAAGGGCTCCGGGGTATCCCCGGCCTCACCGTCCTCGAATACGACCCGGCGGAAAAGTCCAACCACCAGTACGTCGTGGTCGAGATCGACGCGGCGAAGGTGGACCTCGATCGCGACCGGTTCGTGCGCGTGCTCCACGCCGAGAACGTGCTCGCGCGGCGCTATTTCTACCCCGGCTGCCACGCGATGGAGCCGTATCGGTCGAATGATCCCGATGCCGCGCGCTTCCTGCCGGAGACCGAACGCCTGTGCACGCGCGTCATGACGCTGCCGAACGGCACGTCGGTCGGCCCCGGGGACGTGGACACGATCTGCTCGATCGCGCGCTATTGCGGGGAGAACGCCTCGAGCATCCGCGCGAGACTGGGTTGAAGTCCGGGCGTGGACGCCCGCTACGTGGCTCGACCGGCGCGAGGAGCATCGCCGTCCGCTCGCTCCCACGCGCGTGAGCCCCAAGCGAGGCCGACGAGGGTGTAGAGGTGGTAGAGCAGCTCCTCGTCGCCGAAGTTCCACTCGAACACGCCCGCGACCAGGAAGCCCACGAGCGCCGCCGTGACGCCGAGTCGCAGCCCCGCGGCCGGACCTCCGGCGCGAAGCCGCGCCGCGAGGCCGTGCAGTGGACCCAGCGCCGCCGCCGCGCGAAACAGCGACGCATAGAGCCAGCCGAAAGCCACGAGACCCAACACCCCCATGGTCGCGGCGATCTGGACGAACGTGCTGTGCAGGTGACCGATCTCCTCGGTGGCCGCCGGCGAGCGGAACGCCGGATAAACCTCGTGCATGTCCGAGAGTCCGACGCCGGTGAGCGGATCCGACAGGAACATCCGCCAGCCCGCGCCCCACATGAGTAGTCGCTCGCCGTTGTACCCGTGCGACGGATCGAACATGCCGTGCAGCCGGTCGCGCCATTCACCGGTGGTGAGCACCCACGCGCCGGCGGCAAGCGCACCCAACACGCCGAGCCCGAGCGGCCATACACCGCCCAGCACCACAGCGCTCGCGGCGAACGCGCCCAGCCACGCGCTGCGCGTGAACGTGGCCGCGAGAGCGGCGGCCGTGAGCCCCGCGACCGCCACCGCGCCCAGGCGCCAGCGCGCGTCGCGCGTCGTGAGCGCCACCGCGAGCGCCACCGGGAACTCCAACAGCAACTGCCCGCCGAACGTCATGTAGTGATGTGAGAGCCCGCGCGCGCGCCACGTGTAACCGTGCCCCGCGGCGATCCAGGCCGCGAGCCCGAGCGCCGAGACCACGCCCACCGTGACCAGGTACACCGCGAGCGCGCGCCGGCCATTCGCGCGGTCGGCGGCATGGAACGCGGCGAGCCCCACGAGCGCGGGCATCAGGCCCTTGCTGATCCGCGGCAGGCTCGTGGCGGGATCGAGCGCGAACACGCTCGCCACGAGCAGCGCCACGAACCATCCGACCGCGGCCCGATCCACCGGCGTCCGCGGCCACGCGAGGCGCACCCGGCCGGACGACGGAGCGGCCGCGCGCGCGAGACACGCGAGTGTCAGCACGCCGCATAACGCGGTGGTGATGCCCATGGGCGCGATGGGTCCGGTGAGCGAGATCACAAGCAGCAGGAACGCCACGCCCGCGGCGATCGACAGCGGGTCGCGCGCGCGCGACCCGGTCCGGGCCGGCGAGACCTCTCCGCTCACGAGCGCGCTTCCCCCTCGCGTTCACGCGCGATCGCGCGCAGCGTCTTCCGGTCGGCGTCGGTGAGTTCGGCGCGTTCCAATAGATCAGGCCGGCGCTCGAACGTGCGGCGGAGTGCTTCCTCCCGGCGCGCCCTGGTGATGTTCGCGTGGTGGCCCGAGAGCAGCCATTCCGGCACGGCCCAGCCGCGGTATTCGGCGGGCCGCGTGTAGTAGGCGCAATCCAGGAGCCCGCTGTGGAACGAGTCGCTCTCGACCGAGTCGAAGCAGCCCACGACGTCGGGCTGGAGCCTCGCCACCGCGTCCACGACGCAGAGCGCGGCCGGCTCACCGCCCGAGAGCACGAAATCGCCGAGCGAGAACTCCTCGTCCACCAAGTGCTGGGCGACGCGTTCGTCCACACCCTTGTAGCGGCCGCAGAGGATGACCAGGTGCTCGAGCGCCGACCACTCGAGCGCAGTGTCCTGCGTGAAACGCCGTCCCTGCGGCGACGTGAGCGCGACCTTGGTGCCGGCCGGCCGAGACGCCCTGTCGTCGAGCCCGAGCGAAGCGAGGGCCCGGTGAATGGGCTCGATGCGCATCACCATCCCGGCGCCGCCGCCGAACGGGTAGTCGTCCGTGCTGCGGTGCGGGTCGTCGGTGAAGTCGCGCAGGTTCACGACATTCACGTCGAGCCGGCCCTTCTCGCGTGCGACGCGGATCATGCCGTCCGCGAACGCGTCAGGGAAGAAGTCCGGGAAGATGGTGAGCAACGTGATCTTCATGGGGTTCTCTCGAGGTTCTTGCGGAGCGCGAGCGCTCCGCGCGGCCGGGCAGTATGGCACGGCGCGCGAGCGGCTCAGAACTCGTCGAAGCCGGCCGGCAGGTCGAGCGTGATGACGCCCGCGGACGTGTCCACGTGCTTCATGAACGGGCGCTGGCAGGGCAGCAGCTTCCCCTCCGGCCCCTCGAGCTGGAGCAGCGGCTGGCCCGCGTTCCACACCACGTCCGCCACCTTCCCCAGCTCGCGGCCCGTCGCGTCCACCACACGCATCCCGGTGAGCTGGAACGCGTAGGACACGCCCGGGCCGGGGTCGGGCAGACGTTCGGCTTCGGCCCACACTGTGCCCTTCACAAGGGGTACCACCGCCTCGCGGGTGGTGATGCCCTGGAACGTCACCAGCAGCCGGTCCACGGCCAAGCGCGCGCGCAGCGGCTTCACCGTGCGCGTGCTGCCGCTCGGTCCTCGCCACTCCAGCGTTCCGAATGCCAGGAATTGCTCGGGCGTGAGCGGGCAACCGTCCACGTAGACTTCGCCGGCCACGCCGTGCGGGCGGCCGACGCGGCCGATGGCGAGACGAGGCTCCGTAGGACTAGTCCTCGATCTCCAGACCCATGCGGCGGTCGATGCGGCTCGCGGCAGCGCCCAGCGCCAGACGCAGCGAGCGCGCGGTGCGGCCCTGCTTGCCGATGACGTGCCCCATGTCGTCCTGGTGCACGCGCAGTTCGAGTTCGCCGCCATCGCCGGCCTCGGCGATCTCCACCGAGACGTCCTCGGGATGGTCCACGAGTCCCTTCGCCATGTGCACGACCAGGTCGCGCAGGCGCAGGTCGTGTTCGTCCGGTTCGCGATGTTCACGCGCGGCGCGGCCGCGCGGCGCGCCGATCACTTCGACGTCGGCGCGGGGCGCGGGGCGATCGGCACGGACGATAATCGCAGCCCGCTCCAGAGCAGCAGGATCGTCGACAGGCCCCACAGGAGCAGCGTCGGTCCCGGACGGTTTAGGCGCAGCATACTTAACCCGGCGGCGCATAGGACGGCCCCACTGGCCCACACCAGGAGTACGGTTCGTTTCGGACATTGGAGGACACTCGCGAGTCGGTGGTTGGCGTGGTCCCGGCCGCCCTCGTACACGGGGCGGCCGTCGCGCAGGCGCGTGAGGATCACGAAGATCATGTCGAAGGCCGGGTAAGCCAGGATCAGCGGCGCCCCGGCGCGACCCCAACCCGGGGTCGCTCCTTCCATGGTCATGAGCGCGGAAGCGCCGAGACTATACCCCAAGAACAGGCTGCCCGCGTCCCCGAGGAAGATGCGGGCCTTCGGGTAGTTGTGCGGCAGGAATCCGATGCACGCCCCGGCCAGCGCCAGCTGCGCGGCAGCGACACCGTTGGCGCTGCGCTCGAGCGACGTCCAGGCGAAGCCGGCGAGCGCGATCGCCGAGAGCCCGCCCACCATGCCGTTCATGTTGTCGAGGAAGTTGACGGCGTTCATGAGCGCGACGAGTGCCACCAGCGTGATCGCCGCCTCGATGCCGATGGGCAACCCCACGTCGGGAACGAGGCCGCCGGCGATGAGCATGGTGGCCGCGGCCGCCTGGCCCAGCATCTTGACGCCGGGCTGCATCCCGAAGCGGTCGTCCCAAAGCCCGATCGCCAACGTCACGGCTGCACCCGTGAGCAGGTACCACGCCTCCCAATCTGCAGGCGAATGCGGCATGCGCGCCAGCGTGACGCCCCAGGCGATCACCGCGGTCACGAATACGACGACGCCACCGAGCACGGCAGTGGCGTCGGTATGCAGCTTGCGGGCCTCGGGGTGATCCAGCCAGCCTACCGCCCACGCCACGCGGATACCGAGCGGCATGACGGCCCACGCGAGCACCACGGCGAGCGGGAACGCGGCCAGCGGCGAAAGCGACATGGGGCCAAGGGGTCGGGCGACCGGTCGAGTAGCGCGGACTAGGCCGCCGACACCTCGATCGGGCAGGCGATCCCCATGCGCTCGCAGTGGTCGCGGATCGTGATCTCGAGCAGGCGGTCGAGCGTGACCTGTGGCCGGTAGCCCACGACGCGCCGGATCCGTGACAGGTCCGGAACACGGCGCCGCATGTCCTCGAACGACTGGCCGTACACCTGCTCGTAGGGCACCAGCTCGATCGGGGAATCGCTGTGGCAGAGCCGCTTGATGCGCCTCGCGAGGTCGTGAACGGTGACCTCCTCGTCGGTGCCCGCGTTGAACACCTGGCCCTCCGCCTCACGGCTCTCTGCCAGCATGAGCATGGCGCGCACGACGTCGGACACGGCCGAGAAGCATCGCGTCTGCTGCCCGTCTCCGAACACCAGGATGGGTTCGCCGCGGAGCGCTCGCTGCACCATGGCGGGGATCACCATGCCATATGCGCTGGACTGCCGCGGTCCGCAGGTGTTGAAGCAGCGTACGATGACCACGGGAAGCTGATATTGCTGGTGGTACGCGTGGCCGAGGCACTCGTCCACGGCCTTGCCGCACGCGTAGGACCAGCGCAGCTTGTGCGTGGGGCCGATCAGCCGGTCGTCGTCCTCGGCGAACGGGACCGCGACGCCCTTGCCGTACACCTCGCTGCTCGAGGTGAGGATGACCTTGCGCCGGTGCTGGCTCGCGGCCTCGAGCACGACCTCGGTGCCGCGGATGTTCGTGAGCAGCGAGCGGAGCGGGTTCTCGAGTACGTACTTGACGCCCACCGCCGCAGCAAGGTGGTAGACGCGGTCGCACTGGGCCACCACTCCGTGGACCAGCGCGGAGTCCACCACGCTGCCCTCCAGGAACCGGAAGCGCGCGTGGCGTTCGAACGTAGCGAGGTTCTCAGTGCTTCCGGTGGACAGGTCGTCGAGCGCCCAGACCTCATGTCCTCGCCGCAGCAACTCCTCGGCGAGATGGGACCCGATGAAGCCGGCACCTCCTGTGACCAGGATCCTCATGCGATGTCCTCGAGTTTTACCCTCAAGCGTGATGTCCATCCCGGTGCATCGCGCTGCAGGCGCCGCCCGATTCGCGGCACGACGTGCGAAAGGTATGCACATGAAGCTGTCAAGTCAATGCCTGTCCTCATGCTTACGAGACTTTTGGCGACTTTTTCCGTGTCTCCGATCGGGGGGTGTCGGTGGCGAGATGTGCACGCGCGTGCACTTGCCCCCCGGGCGGCGAGAGCGGCCGTCATGGGATCGACCGACGGGGTCTCTCAATGCCCGTTTCGCCGTCCCGCCTTGTCGATGGCCGCGGCGTACAGTCCTTCGATACCCCGCATCATGGTCGCGATCGTGAAGTGCTCGCGCACGCGGTTGCGTCCCTCCTGGCCCATTCGTTCCCGGGTGTCGCGATCCGCCAGCAGCTGGCTCAAGCCCTCGGAGAGTGCGGCCGGGTCACCGGGGCGCACGACCAGTCCGGTCACGCCGCTCTGGTTCACGAACGAGGTCCCGGTGCCCAGTTCGGTGCTCACAACCGGGAGCCCCGCCGCCATGTACTCCACCATCGACAGCCCGAACGCCTCCGCGGGGCGGCTCGAGGGCAAGATCCCCACCGAGGCCGCCGCGAGGTGATCGCGCAGCACCTCGTCGCTCACCGCGCCCACGAAATGGACTTTGCCGTTCAGGCGAAGCCGGGCCGCCTGTGCGCGCAACGTCTCCCCCATCGGGCCGTCGCCCACGATCACCAGCGTCGACTGGAGTCGCGGCATGGCCTCGAGCAGGACGTCGAGGCCCTTGTAGTGCCGCAGTCGCCCGACGAAGAGCACGAACGGATCCCCGTAGTGCTCGCGCAGCCGCCGCGCACCGGGACTCGTACGATCGAGGTGGAGCAGGGGATCGGTGTCCAGTCCGAGCGGCACGACGCGGAACCGATCGCGGAACGGCCAGACCAGCGAATCCGGGCGCTGCAGCGCCTGCTGCGAGGTGGCGTGCAGCATGTCGGCACGGCGAAAGAGCGCGTGCACGAGCGGACCGTAGAGCGGAAGCAGGGCGCGCTGCCGGAACAGATCGCAGTGGAATGTGAACAGCAGCG
>JAHFBW010000427.1 GCA_023249845.1 Candidatus Eiseniibacteriota bacterium | reverse complement strand
AAGCCCGTGGGCCCGAGCGGCAGCACCTGCCAGAGCGACTGGCCCGCGGCGGCAAGGAAGTCCACGAACGCTTCCGCCGCGGGCCCGAGATCGCCGCATGCGAACGGCCCGGGCAGCGAGGTGGGATGGAGCAGGAGACCGCTGGAGCGTGGAAAGCGCACGAATGAGGCGTCCTGGTGTGATGAGGGCGGTGCGGGCGGTGGCGACGAGGCGGCCGCGAGGCGAGGGCGCGGAAGGTACCGTATTGTGCGGGTGCGGACCTGGGTTCGCAAAGCCACGCGACGCCGCAGGCCCCACGTCCATCCATCCCCCGGATTCATCCAAAGGAGTCGCGCCGTGATGCAGCCGCGCCGTTTGCTCGCCTCACGGGTGTTCACCGCATCCGTGGTGCTCATGATGTCGCGCGCGTTCCCCGCCCGTGCCGCCGACGAACACGGCGCATTCGTGGTCACCGCAGCGAACGACACCATCGCGCTCGAACGCTTCGAGCGCACGGGGAACAAGCTCGCCGGCGCCCTGGTGTTCCGTCTGGCCGGGCTGCGTTTCGACTATGCGCTCACGCTGGCGAGCGACGGCACGGTTCGGCACATGGACAATGCCGTGCGGACGGCGTCCGCGGACCCGAGCACCGCGCCGACCCAGGCGGCCGTGCTCGACTGGCAGGCCGACAGCATCATCGCCGAGATCCAGCCGGCGGGCGTGCAGCGCTTGAAGAGCCGCGTGGGCTCGCTGCCGTACGTGAATCCTTCCATCCTGATGCTCGAGTTGGTCGTTCAGCGCTCGCTCGCCACCACGCCGCCGCTCGACAGCGTTCCGCTGTTCGCCGTCAGCGGCGGCCGCACGCTCATGACGAGCGTCAAGCACATCGGCACGGATTCGGTCATCGTCAGCCTGGGCGTGGCCGAGTTCTGCATGCGCGTGCGCGCGGGCGGTGAACTGGTGTCCGGCCGGGTGCCGTCGCAGGGCGTGGTGTTCCGCCGCGTCGACACGCTTCCCGACAGGTTGCTCGGCATGGCCGCCCAGGACTACTCACCGCCGGCGGGCGCGCCGTACAGGGTGGAGACCGTGCACGTGCCGACGCGCGGCGGATTCGAGCTGGTGGGCACGCTCGCCTGGCCCAAGCGCGCAGGTCGCATGCCGTGCGTGGTCACCATCACCGGCTCGGGCCCAGAGGAGCGCGACGAAGCGCTGCCCATGGTGCGCGGCTACCGGCCGTTCCGCCAGATCGCGGACACGCTTGCGCGCCGCGGCATCGCCGTGCTGCGGCTGGACGACCGCGGCACCGGCGCATCCGCTGGGAAGTTCTCCGGCAGCACCAGCGAGGACTTCGCCAACGACATCGAGGACGCACTGCGCTGGCTGAGAGGGGTGAAGGACATCGACAGCACGCGCCTCGCGCTGCTCGGGCACAGCGAGGGCGGCATCATCGCCCCGATTGTGGCGGCCCGAGGCGTGAAGCTCTCGGGCATCGTGCTCCTGGCAGGCACCGCGTGGACCGGGCGCCGCGTCATGGAATACCAGAACGCCTGGGGAGCGAAGCAGAAATACTCCGGCGCGGCGCTCGATTCGGTGACGCGCGTGTCCATGCACGCGGTGGACTCGCTCGCGGCGGCCGACGCGTGGCTCGGCTTCTTCGCGAAGCACGATCCGCTCTCTGTGGCGCGCACGCTCAAGTCGCCGCCGGTGTTGGTGCTGCAGGGCGCCACCGACCGCCAGGTCAGCGCCGGGCAGGCAGGCGAGCTGGCGAGCGCGTTCAAGGCCGCGGGCAACCGCGACGTGACGCTGCGCGTCCTGCCGGCGACGAACCACCTGTTCCTGCCGGACACGAGCGGCGATCCCGCGGGCTACGGCGCGCTCAAGGAGTCCGCCATCCCGCGCTCCACGCTGGGGATCATCGCGGACTGGCTGGCGGTGCGGCTGCTGCCGCGAGCGCCCAAAGCCCAGAAATAGCCCTTTTTTCGGCTTGTCCACGTTGGTAGCATGAGCGTTTTGCGAGTCCCGAATTCCCAATCTCGTTGCGAGGCCGCTCATGTCCGATGGCGTCGTCCATTCGCAGCTTCGGCGCATCTTCGCCGCCGCCACGA
>JAHFBW010000426.1 GCA_023249845.1 Candidatus Eiseniibacteriota bacterium | reverse complement strand
GCTCATCGACGCGCGCGTGAGCGCGCACTCGGATTCGTTCAGCGTCTGGTATCCAATCCTGTGCGACACCGCCAGCATGGCGCACGGGGGCTACAGCTACCCGCCCGCAGGCGGCGCGCTGTCGCTGCCCGACGGCTGGACCACGCTTTCGGTGAGCCGCGGCCCGGAGTGGGTCCCCGACACGCGCCGGCTCTACCTCGCGCGGGACACCAGCGTCACCGTGCGGCTGCAGCGCTTCTTGGACATGCGCGCGCGCGGCTTCTATTCCAGCGATCTGCACGTCCACTCGCGCCACGATCCGATCGAGTTCATCGTCTCGCCCGAGAACACGCTTCGCATCGCGCGTGCGGAGGATCTCGCCATCCTGCACCTGCTCGACCAGGAGTTCCGCTTCACCGGCGCGGTCGACGTGCTGAGCGACGCGAACACGCTGCTCTACCATTCGTACGAATACCGGCACATGACGTACGGGCATGTGGTGCTGCCGGGGTTGCGGCATGCGGTCGACTGGGGCTGCTGCCTCGCCCCGGCCGAAGCGTGGCCAACGCTCCGCGAGCTCGCGAACCAGGTGGCGGGCCCGACCGGCGCGCTGTTCGTGCTCGCGCACCCCGCCACGACCGACGTCTATGACCAGGACACCTACTGGCCAGGCACCGGGCTCGGACGCGAATACCCGGTGCTCGCGGCGCTCGGCCGGCTCGACGGCTTCGAGGTGGCGTCCTACAGCAACTCAACCCAGGTCTGCTGGCGCGATTGGTACGACGGCCTGTCGAGCGGCCTGGCGCTCACGCCCACGGCCGGGACCGATGCCGTGCTCGACGCGTTCGCCACGCTGCCGGCTGGCGGCTGGCGGGTGTATGCCGACCTGGGCACCAACGCGAAGCTCGACTACGACGCGTGGCTCGTGGCCGTCCGGGCCGGGCGCACGTTCGTGACCAGCCTGCCGCTGCTGCCGGGCTTTCGCGTGAGCGGGGTCGCGCCGGGCTCCACGCTCGAGGCCGCCGCCGACACGAGCGCGCTGCCCATCTCGCTCGAGGCCGCGTGCGTGACCGGGCTCACGCGCGTGAGCCTCGTCTGCGAGCGCGGCACGCTGTGGAGCCTCGACCTGTCGCGGCGGAGCCCACTGGCGACCCGGCTCGACACCACGTTCACGCTGCGCGCGGCCACGCCGTGCTGGATCGCTCTGCGTGCCGACGGCGTGGCCGGCAGCCGTGCCCTGCTCGGACTTCCGGCCGTGGCGCACACCAACGCCGTGCGACTGCTCAAGAACGGCGCCCCGCGCCGCGACGGCGCCGCGTGCGGCCGCATGCTCGATCGCCTCGACGCGCTCGAGCAGCGGCTGAGTGCGCGCCGCGCATGGACGACGGCCGCGCATGTGGATTCGGTCTACGGCGCGATCCGCCTTGCGCGCGCGGTGTACGCGCAGGTATTCAAGACCGCACCCGCGAACTTCCAGTTGTTCCCCCCGCCGGTCGCGGGCACCTCGCGCCTGCGCTGGACCACGGCGGCCGACTTCGAGCCGGGCGACCGCGTGCGCTATCGCCTCACGGTCGCCGCGGACTCCACGTTCCGGCAGCCGAGCGTGTTCTACAGCGACACCTGCTACACCGAGTGCACGCCGGTCAGGGCCGGCCTGCCGAGCTGGTGGCGCATCGAGGCCGTGGATCGCGGCGGCAACGTCACGCGCTGCAACCCGCCCGCATTCCCCGCCACGCTGCTGGTGGCGAACGCGGCCGTCGAGGACGGCGGGGCTCCGGCGCGGCCGCGGCTGTGGCCGAACCCCGCGCACGGCCCGGTGCGGCTGCTGGGGCTCGGCCCCGACGCGATGATCCTCGACGTGGCCGGGCGCCGCGTCGCGACGCGCGCCGACGGCCTGAGGTTCGAGGACGGCGCGTGGGTGTGGGACGGCCGCGACCATGGCCGCCGCGCGCACCCCGGGCTCTACTGGGCGGTGTCGCGCAGCCGGGGCGTATCGCTGCCGATCACGATCCTCGAGTAGCTCAGCTCACCTTCGCCACGTCACGCACCGGCTCGGACACGGGCTTGCCCTCGGTCGGCGCCGGCACGACGCCCTGCTCGAGCCACGTGTAGC
>JAHFBW010000160.1 GCA_023249845.1 Candidatus Eiseniibacteriota bacterium | reverse complement strand
GAACAGTGAGCCCGCGAGCGCCGTCGCGGCGAGCCACCACGGGTGCCGGCCAGCGCTCACGCCGCGAGGCTCCACGCCAGCTCGGCGACGCGGCGCGAAGCGCCCGGACCGCCCAGTCGCTCGCGCACCACGGCGAGTGCGACCTTCTGGCGCTCGGCTTCGGCCGGATCGTCGAGCCAGCGAGCGACTGTCTGGGCGACGGCCTCCGGCCGGAACGCGCCCTGCACGAACTCGGGCGCCACCTCGTGGCCTGCGACGATATTCGGCAGGCCAATGTGCGAGAGCTTGACCACGCGGCTCGCGATGGCGTGATTGAACCAGCCCACGCGGTAGACGATCGCGTGCGGAGTGCCGAACAGCGCGGTTTCGAGCGTGGCGGTGCCCGATGCCACCACACAGCACGCCGCGTAGGCCTGGACACAATGCGTGCGCCCGCGCACGACGCGGATGCTCGCGAGGCACCGGGGATCGAGTGTCCGCGGATCAAGCCCCGGCGCCAGCGCCAGCACGGGCTCCACCCCAGACCGGCCCAGGGAGAGACGACGGCCCACGTCGAGCAAAGCGTCGCCGTGCGCGGCCAGCTCGCCTCGCCGGCTCCCCGGGAGCAGGCCCACGAGTCGCGTCCCAGGCGCCACGCCCAGCTCGGCACGAAACGCCGCTTCGTCGAGCTCGGGTGCGAGGTCGTCGAGCAGCGGATGGCCGACGAAAGTGGCCTCGACGCCAGCGCGCCGGAACAACGCCTCCTCGAACGGGAACACGACGGCGAGCCGGTCCACCCAGTTCGCCATCGCGGCCGCGCGCTCGGCGTGCCAGGCCCACACCTGAGGCGCGACGTAGTAGAGGATGCGCGCCCCGCGACGCTTGAGCTCCGGCCCCAGCCTCAGGTTGAAGCCCGGGTAGTCCACGAGCACGACCAGGTCGGGACGGAAGCGGTCGACTTCCTCGAGCAGCGCCCGGCGGGCCCGCAGGAGCGCCGGTAGCTTGGCCAGGATCCCGGTGAAGCCAATCACGGCGAGATCCTCCTGGGGCACGATGGTCTCGGCCCCCGCGGCGCGCAGGGCTGGGCCGGCCACGGCGCGGACGCGCACGGGCCCGAGTTCGCGGAGTGATCGAACGAGTCGCGCCGCGTGCGCGTCCCCGGACGCCTCCCCCGCCACGATGACCAGGCGCCGCTCGCGGCCGGGGGAACCCCCGTTCAGGACACCGCCCACTGCCGGGCGCGGCGGCGCATGGCGTCACGCACTTGCTCGGCCACGGCGAGGGCGTCACGGCCCGCGCGTGCCGAGGCCGCGCCGGCACCGTCGCCGCGCAGCGACCGCACGAACGCCTCCAGTTCGAGTGTGAGGGGTTCGCCTCTCGGCACGTCGAGTTTCGTGCGCTGGATGCCGGCCAGCAGCGACAACGGATTCACTGCACCCGGCTTGAACGATCCCGGGTCCCGGATGACAAATGCCTCGCCCGCGCGTTCGAACAGATCCACGCTCACGTAGGAGTTGCGCGTGAAGAACCGGATGCGGCGCAGCCGTTCCACGGAGACGCGGCTCGCTGTCAGATTCGCGACGCAGCCGTCCGCGAACTCGAGCCGCGCATTCGCGATGTCCTCCGTGCTCGAGAGCACGGCCACGCCCACCGCGGACAGTTCCGAGAGCGTCTGGCCTGTGAGATGCAGCACGGCGTCGATGTCGTGGATCATGAGGTCTCCGACAACGTCGATGTCGAGCGATCGGGGCTGGAACGCCGCCATGCGGTGCGCCTCGATGAACTTGGGCTCTTTCAGGAATGGTTTGGCCGCCATCAGCGCGGGGTTGAAGCGCTCGACCTGACCCACCTGGAGCACGCGACCGGCTCGCTCCGCGGCCTCGATCATCGCGTCCGCCTCGGCGACCGTGGCCGCCATGGGTTTCTCGACGAGCACGTGGCAGCCCGCGGCCAGCGCCTGCCCTGCTGCCTCGAGGTGGCCCACGGTGGGCGTCGCGACCGAGATCGCCTCGCACTCGGCGAGCAGCGCCTCCGGCGTCGAGAACACGCGTCCGCCGAACTGCCGAGCCACCTCTTCGGCCTTCGCGCGCGAGCGGTCGTAGACCCCGACCAGCTCGGCCTGGCGTGACGCGCCGTACACGCGGGCGTGCTTCTCGCCCCACACTCCCACGCCCCATACCCCACACCGCACCGGTTTCACGTCGGACCTCCGCTCGCTAGCCGGGATTATTCATGAGCCCGTGGCCTGCGCGGGCCGGCTGCCCATGAATCGCTGCGTTGAAGGCTTGCCCGCTCCTGCGACGTGTCACCGACACGACTCCGTCGCGGGCCAAGCCTTCGCCTTGCGCTTCACGGACATCCGTCCCTCTCGATTCACGGTTCATGAATGATCCCGGCTAGCGGGTGATGCCACGCACCGAGGTCTCGCAGAAGCGCGCGAAGTGCTCGGCCTCCGGGATGCCGGGCAGCTCGCGGCGGATCGCGTCCACCGCCATCGACGCGGTGGCACGATCGCGGAAGAACAGCCGGTACGCGCGCTCCAGCGCCTCGCGCGTGGCTCGGTCGAAACCACGCCGCTCGAGCCCGATCGAGTTCACGCCGGCGTTTCGTGGTGGGCTTCCCGCGGCTTTCACGAACGGCGCGATGTCCTGGGACACGCGCGAACCGCCGCCGATCATGGAGTGACGGCCGATGCGCGTGAACTGGTGCACGACCGTACCGCCGCCGACGATCGCCCAGTCGTCCACCACGACGTAGCCCGCCAGCTGCACGGCGTTCGCGATCACGACGCGGTCCCCGATCGAGCAGTTGTGAGCGACGTGCGAATACGCCATGAACAGGCCGTGGCTGCCGATACGGGTGGTCTCGCCGGGTTCGGTGGCGAGGTTCGCCGTCATGTATTCGCGGAACACGTTGTGCTCGCCGATCAGCAGGTAGGAGGGCCGGGCGGAGTACTTGAGGTCCTGCGGCGGCGAGCCCAGCACGGCGCCATGGTGCACGTGGTTGTCGCTGCCTAGCGTCGTCCAGCCCGTGATCAGTGCGTGCGAGTCGATCCGCGTGCGGTCGCCGATCCGCACGTGGGCGTCCACGACGCTGCCCGGACCCACGACGACGTCCACGCCGAGTTGCGCCTTCGGGTCCACGAACGCGCCCGGGTGAATGCGGACGCTCATGACCGCCTGTCCACCACGGTGGCGAGCAGCTCCGCCTCGGCGACGAGCTGTCCGTCCACGAATGCCTCGCCGCGCATCTTCATCGTGCGTCGCTTGACGGACAGCAGCGTGAGCTTGAAGCGCAGCTGGTCGCCGGGCACGACGGGGCGCCGGAACTTCGCGCCATCGATGCCCATGAAGTACATGAGCTTGTTGCCGGGGTCGTCCACCGAGTTGAGCATGAGCATGCCGCCGACCTGCGCCATGGCCTCGAGGATCAGCACCGCCGGCATCACCGGGTGACCTGGGAAGTGCCCTTGGAAGAACGGCTCGTTGATGGTGACGTTCTTCAACCCCTCGATCGAGCGCCCCTCCTCGATGTTCGAGATCCGGTCCACGAGCAGGAACGGATAGCGGTGCGGCATCAGGTCCATGATCGCCGTGGTGTCCCACTCCTCCGGCGGCCCGCCCGCCCGCCGCCCGGGCAGCGGCAGCGTCTCCTTGAGCCGCTTGACGAACGCGACGTGTCCCTGGTGGCCCGAGCGGCACGCAGTCACGTGGCCGAGCAGCGGCCCGCCGAGGATGAACAGGTCGCCCAACAGGTCCAGGATCTTGTGGCGCACGAACTCGTCCGGGTAGCGAAGTTTTTCGTTGTTCAGGATGCGGTCCTTGCCGACGACGATCGCGCTCTCGATGCGACCGCCCTTGATCCAGCCCGACTGACGCAGCGTCTCGATGTCGCGCTCGAGCACGAACGTGCGCGCCGGCGCGATTTCGCGAAGAAACGTCTCGGGCGTGATGTCGAACGAGCGCTCCTGCACCCCGATCAACGGGTGGTCGTACTCGATCCGGAACGTGATGCGAAAGCCGTGATACGGCACCGCGGACAGCTCGACGCCATTCTCGGACCAGCGCACGGGCTTCGTGACCTTGATGTGGTTCGTGGGCTTGTCCTGGTCCACGATCCCGGCGGCCTTGAGCGCCTCGGCGATGGGGCGGGCGCTGCCGTCGTGACCCTCCGGCACTTCCATGCTGCTCGTCTCGATGATGAGGTTATCGAGTGCCAAGCCCGCCACGGCCGCGAGCACGTGCTCCATCGTATGCACCTGCACGCCGTCCTGCTGCAGGATCGTCCGCCGACCCGCGTCGGGGTCGAAGTGCGCGTTCTCGGGACGCACGCGGACCTCGGGCCGCCCGGGCAGGTCCGTTCGCACGAAGCGCACGCCGTGCCCAACCGGCGCGGGCAGGAAGCGCATGACGCCCTTCTCACCCGTGTGGAGCCCGACGCCCTCGATGACGACGGGTCCCTTCAAGGTGCGCTGTGGCCGGCCGCTCAACGCATGCTCTCCTTGTTCTGTTCCTCGAGTTTCGCGATGCGGGACTCGAGCGTCTTCGTGCGGTCGAACAGGAGCGGCAGCCGCTGCAGGTAGGCGTTGATGCGCTTGACGAGCGCGAGCGGCGAGGCCGGCGTGCCGAACACCGTGGTGTCCGCGGGAACAGACTTCGTGACGCCACTCTGGGCGCCGATCTGCGCGCCGCGGCCGAGCTTGACGTGACCGATGACGCCAGCCTGCCCGCCAATCGTGACGTAGTCCTCGAGTTCGGTGCTGCCCGAGATGCCGACCTGTGCGACAATGATGCAGTGCCGGCCGATGATGACGTTGTGGCCGATCTGGACCAGGTTGTCGATCTTCGTACCGTCCCCGATGCGCGTGCTGTCCGTCGTGGCACGGTCCACCGTGGTGTTCGCGCCAATCTCGACGTCGTCGCCCACGACGACGTTCCCGACCTGGGCCACCTTGTGGTACTTCCCGGCGTCGAACGCGAAGCCGAAGCCGTCTGCGCCGATGACGGCGCCGGAGTGAAGGATGCAGCGATCGCCGAGGACGCACTCCTCGCGCACGACGACGCGCGGGTAAAGCAGGCAGCCCTCGCCGACCGTGGCCTGGACGCCGACGTAGCAGCCCGCCATGAGCACGGTGTTGGCACCGATGCGCGCCCCGGGCTCGACGGTGCAGTGCGGGCCCACCGAGGCGTTCTCGCCGATGTGCGCCGCGGGGGAGACCACCGCGGTCGGATGCACGCCGGGCAGCGGCTGGTAGAGCTCCGGGCGGAACAGCCGGACGGCCTTCTGGAACGCGAGATACGGGTGGTCCACCTGGAGTAGCGTGACCGGCGCGACGCGCGGCTGGCGGTCGCATATCACGGCCGAGGCGCGCGTCTCCGTGAGGTAGCCCTCGTAGCGCGAGTTCGCGAGGAACGTCACATCCCCGGGCTGCGCTTCGCGAATGCCCGCGACGCCCCGGATCAAGATGGAATCGTCTCCGACGACCGTGCCACCGAGCTCCGCGGCCAGTTCGGCCAGCGTTCGTGTGCTCATGCACCCTCCCTAGTTCGCGCCGCCGGTCGCGTTCGCGTTCAGCTCCGCGAGCACCTCATTCGTCATGTCGAGGCTCTTGTCGGCGTAGATGATGAATCCCGAGTTCGCGTCGAGCACGAGGTCGAGGCCACGTTGACCGGCGATCTTCTCGACCACGCGGCGCACGATCGACACGATCTCCTCGGTGGCGCGGGTGTTCTCCTGCGTGGCCCGTCCGTTCGCGCCCCACACCTCCTGCACGAAGCCCTCGTAGTCGCCGATCGCGCGCTGCAGCGCGGACTCCTGCTCCTGGCGCTTGAGCGCCGAGAGCACCGGGCTCTGGTCGTGCACTTCCTTGCGCAGGTCGGTGACGAGCTTCTCCTTCTCGGCGGCCTCGTCGCGCCAGCCCTGCACCTGGCGCTCGAAGCGCTGCTGGGCCTCCTGCGCGGTCTTGAACTCGATCCAGATACGCGCGGAGTCGATGTAGCCGACCCGCGTCTGGGCGTGCGCCGCCGGCACGACGAGCAGCGCGAGCGACGCGGCGAGCAGCGCACGGCTCGCGCGCGCGACCCACGCCTCCCGAAGAACGGCCCCTGTCGGCTCCCGGTTCATGGTCGGTCCTGGCTAGAAGTTCACGTTGCCAAGCATGAAGTGCCCGGTCCATCGCGGTTTGTCGTCGCGATGGAAGCCATACCCATAGTCGAACCCGATGTTGCCGAGCAGCGGGATCTCCATGCGGAACCCGAGCCCCGCGCCCACCTTGAGGTCGAAGGGCTGGATCTCGCGGCGCAGGTCCCAGACGTTTCCGGCGTCGAAGAAAAGCACACCGTGCAGAGGGTGGGCAATCGGGAACTGCTGCTCCATCGTGAACAGCGCCAGATAGCGCCCGCCCGGGTAGCGCACGCGCGTCACGCGCGTCGTGTCCTTGCCGTCGTTACGGTCGTAGTCGAAGTAGGTCGTGTCGAAGCGCGAGAACTTGGGCGGCACGACCTGGTAGTCGTCGTAGCCGCGCAGAGGGTCCGGCGTATTGCCGCCACCCAGCCGGAAGCGCGAGTAGTCCGGTACGATCTGGTGCTTCCAGGGGTAGCCGTTCACGGTGCCGAGGCGCAGACGCATCATCGTCGTCACTCGCTTGTGGAACGACGGCAGGTATGCGCGACCCTCGTAACGATGGCGGTGGTAGTGGAGGTCGCCCCCGAACAGTCCGCCGGTGAACTCGTCGTTCGCGGTGAGCCGCGTGCCCTTCTTCGGGTAGAACGGATTGTCCGTGCTGTTGCGCAGGAAGTTCGTCTCGAGCGTGCTCGTGAGCTCCTCCTCGCCCACCCGGATGCCGCCGAGCTGGATCCCCGACCGCACGTTCGTGAAGCGGAGTCCCTCGAACGTGTAGGAGACGGACCCGCGCGAGAAGTCCGGCCACGGCAGCGGCCGGCCGATGCGGCCCGAGAGGCCGCGGCGCTTCTGATCGAACTCGTCCAGGACTCGGAACGTGTTGTAGGCGGAGAAGCCGAGCAGCGTGGGCGAGTCGTGGAACCACGGCTCGGTGAAGCTCAGCTGGTAGTCCTCGCGACGTCCGCCGCGCTCCAGGTGGAGCGACAGCTGCTGCCCATTGCCGAGCACGTTGTTGTGCCCGATCTCGAGGAAACCCGTGAGCCCGGCCTCGTTCGTGTAACCGGCGCCCGCGGACGCGGTTCCCACTTGCTTCTCTGTGACACGGAACACGAGGTCCACGTCGCTGCTCTCGGCAGGCGTGAAGTCGGGGGTCACGTCGGTGAAGATGCCCAGTCGCATGACGTCGTCGCGGCTCCGGAGCAGCGCCGAGCGGCGGAAGCGATCGCCCTCGCGGACGCTGATCTCGCGACGGATGACCTTCTCGCGCGTGCCCTTGTTGCCGGTGATGCTCAAGCGTCGCACATGCGACGGCGCACCCTCCGTGATGCCGAACTCCACGTCCACGACGGAGTCCCGCACGACGGTCTCGCGCGGCTCGAGACTCACGTAGAGGTAGCCCTGTTCCGCGTACGCGCCGTAGGCGTCGGCCATGGCCTTCTGGATGCGCGCCTTGCTGTAGAGCGGCCCGCCCTTCTTGGGCCACGCCTTCTCGAGCTCG
>JAHFBW010000005.1 GCA_023249845.1 Candidatus Eiseniibacteriota bacterium | reverse complement strand
GCGGCTCGGCTGGGTCAAGCGCGCGATGCGGCTGGACGAACTGGGCGGCCGCCTCTCCGGCGTGCTCTCCGGCGGCCAGAAGCAACGCTTGGCACTGGCCTGCGCGATGATGCATGCGCCCGAGGTGGTGTTCCTGGACGAGCCCACCGCCGGCGTCGACCCGGCCGCGCGCAGGCTGTTCTGGACGATCATCCGCGAGCGTGCCGCGGAGGGCGTCACGATGATCGTGACGACTCATTACATGGACGAAGCCGAACGCTTCGACCGCCTCGCGTTCCTGTCGCGAGGCAAGCTGGTGGCGCTCGGCTCCCCCACCGAGGTGAAGCGCCAGTTCGGCTCGGAGGGCTCGCTCGAGGACATCTTCGTGGCGCTCCAGGAGCGAGACGCATGAACGCCGAACGCCTGCGCTCGATGGTGAAGAAGGAGTTCGTGCAGATGCGGCGCGACCCGGCGACGCTGCGGCTCATGCTCGCCGTGCCGGTCATGCAGCTCTTGATCTTCGGCTTCGCCATCCGCACCGACGTGCGGCACCTGCCCACCGTGGTGTTCGATCAGAGCCGTTCGCAGCAGAGCCGCGCGTTCGTGCAGTCGCTCACCGCCACCGACAACTTCGTGCTGAGGCGCGAGGTTCACTCCTACGCCGAAGCGCTCGAAGCCGTGGACGCGGGACAGGCGCGCGCCGCGGTGGTGCTGCCTCCGGATTACGCGCGTGAGTTGAAGCGCGGGCACACCGCGCACGTGCAGGTGTTGGTGGACGCGAGCGACCCGACGGCGTCGCAGAGCGCCATCGGCGCGGCGCAGTTGGTCGGACAGCGGACGAACGTGAGGCTCGTCGCCGAGCGCACCGGCGCGCTCTCGCGGGGGCTGCCGGTGGACGTGCGCGTTCGGCCGCTCTACAACCCCGCGCTCAAGAGCGCGGTGTTCATCGTGCCGGGCATCATCGGCATGATCCTGTCCAACATCCTCATCATCATCACCGCGCTGTCCATCGTGCGCGAACGCGAGACCGGCACGCTCGAGCAGTTGATCGTCACGCCGCTCGCCCGCTGGGAGATCATGCTCGGCAAGATCGTGCCGTACGTGTTCGTGGGCTACATCCAGATGACCACGGTGCTCATCGTGGGCCACCTGGTGTTCCACGTACCCGTGCGCGGGCCCCTGCCGGCGCTCTATGGCGCCACGTTCCTGTTCATCGTGGCGAACCTGGGGCTCGGGTTGTTCATCTCGACGCTGGGTCGCAACCAGGCGCAGGTGACGCAGACGGCGTTCCTGTTCATGCTGCCGAACGTGCTGCTCTCGGGCTTCATGTTCCCGCGCGAGGCCATGCCGGAGGCCGCGAGGCTGTTCGGCCTGGTGCTGCCGCTCACCTACTATCTGCAGCTCATCCGCGGCATCGTCCTGAAAGGCAACGGGCTCACGGAGCTTTGGCCCCAGGCTCTGGCGCTGGCCGGATTCGCGGTGGCGTTCTTCGCGTTCGCCACACAGCGCTTCTCCAAGACGCTGGAATAGCGCGAGGCGCGGGGAGTTCAGAGACAGGACGCAGGCGAGGACGAGCCATGGAACACGTGCGCAGGGACGACGTGAAGCCGCTGCCACCCGCGAGCGAGCGCCTGGCGCCCGAGCCTTACCGCGTGCTGTTCCCGATCGGCATTGTGGCCGCACTCGCCGGCCTGCTGCCGTGGCTGGCGTTCGCCGCCAGCACCCGTGCGGGCTGGCCCGCCTCGCTCCCCCTTGCGTGGCCGGGTGCGGCGCACGCCGCGCTGCTCGTGCAGGGCTTCGAGCTGGCGTTCGTGTGCGGCTTCCTGCTCACCGCGATGCCGGCGTTCACGCACGGCCCGCGCTGCACGCCACGAGAGCTCGCGGTGGTGGCCGCCCTGGTCACCGCCTACGTGCTCCTGCGCGCGCTCGAGGTTCCGGCCGCGCCATGGGCGTGGCTCGCAGCGCTCCTGGCGCTCGCGTTCACCGTGACGCGCCGCGTCCGGCCGGGCGCCGCGGCGCCACCCGAGGAGTTCCTGCTCGTAGCGACCGGCATGGCGTTGGGCTTGGCGGGTGTCGTTGTCCAGCTGCTCGCCGTGCACGGCGTGATCCCGGCGAATACCGAACGCGCTGGTGTGCGCTGCGTTTCGCTCGGCATGCTGCCGGCGCTTGTGTTGGGCCTGGGCGCGCTGCTCGTGCCGACGTTCGCGCGCATCGAGAATCCGCTCGACATCGTCGGCTGGGCCCGCGCCGGCGATCGCCCGCGCCGCCGCGCGTTCACGCTTGCCATCGCGGCGCTGCTCGTGCTCTCGGTGAACGCGGAATTTCTCGGGTTCGCCACGCTCGCGGGATGGCTCCGCGCCCTGGCCGCGCTCTTCAGCACGCAGCTCGCGTGGAAGCTGTGGCGCCTGCCCGGCCGCCGCGATCGGCTGTCGTGGACGATCTGGAGCGCCGGCTGGTGCGTCACCATCGGCTTCACCGCGGCCGCGATCTGGCCGCTTCAGCGCGTCGAGGCATGGCATGTGGCGTTCGTGGGCGGCTACGCGCTCTTGACGCTCGGGATCGGCACGCGCGTGGTGGTCTCGCACGGCGGTCATGCGGGCTCGGAAGAGCGCGTCCTGCTCTCGGGCCCAGCGCTCGCCTCACTGGTGCTGGCGCTCCTGGTCCGTGTGCTGGGCCCGGTGTTCGATCCCGCGCGCGTCACGCTGCATCACGCCGTCGCGGCGGCGCTCGCCGCGGTGGCGTTCTCGCTGTGGCTCCTCGGGGCCTGGCCACGCGTGCGGCGCACGAAGCGGGTGCTGCTCAACCCCGATCGAAATCCCCCAACCCCTCGTCCGCATGGTGCTTGATGATGCGTGCCTCGGTGATGAACACCACCTCCTCGGCCACGTTCGTGGCGAGGTCACCGATGCGCTCCAGGTTCCGGCCCACGAGTACCAGCGTCATGGAGCGCTCGACCTGCAGCGGGTCGGCGATCATCCGGCTCATGAGCTCGGCGAACAGGTGGCGGTTCAGTACGTCCACTTCGTCGTCGCGCCGCACGAGCTGGCGTGCGGCGTCGGCGTCGCCGCGCACGAATGCGTCGAGCGCGTCGCGCAGCATGGCGATGGATTTCTCCGCGAGCTCCGACAGGTCGGCGACCGGCTTGACCGGCGCCGCCCGGGCCAGCTGGAGCGCACAGCCCGCGATGTTCACGGCGTGATCGCCGACCCGCTCCAAGTCGTTCGAGATCTTGAGCGACGCCGCGATCAGCCGCAGGTCCCGGGCCAGTGGTTGCTGGAGCGCCAGGAGCTGGATGCACTGCTCCTCGATGTCGATCTCCATGCGGTCGATCGCCTTGTCGTCGGCGATGACCTGCTCGGCCAACGCCACGTCGCGGCGCATGAGGGACTCGAGCGCCTTTCGAGTGATGCCCTCGGCGCGCCCACTCATGAGCAGCAACTGCTGCTTCAGTTGATCGATCTGTTCGTCGAAATGCCTCTGCATCGTGGGGTTCTCGCCTTTCGTGGCGCCGGAGTGTGGCCGGCGGACGTGAAACGTCGGCGCGGTCTCGGCAGGGCCGCCAGCCTCATCCGAAACGGCCGGTGATGTAGTCCTCGGTGAGCTTCTCACGCGGGCTCGTGAACACCCGCCGCGTGTCGTCGTGCTCCACGAGCACGCCCTGCAGCATGAACGCGGTGAAGTCCGAGATTCGCGCCGCCTGCTGCATGTTATGCGTGACCACCACGATGGTGTAGCGCCCACGCAGCTCGAGCACCAGCTCTTCGATGCGTGCGGTCGCCGTGGGATCCAGCGCCGAGGCGGGCTCGTCCATGAGGATGATCTCGGGCTCCACCGCCAGGCAGCGCGCGATGCACAGCCGCTGCTGCTGGCCGCCTGAAAGCTGGAGCGCCGAGCGGTCGAGGCGGTCCTTCACCTCGTCCCACAGCGCGGCGCGGCGCAGGCCCACCTCGACGCGTTGTGCCAGCACCTCGCGGTCGCTCATGCCCAGCATGCGCAACCCGAACGCCGCGTTCTCGAAGATCGACTTGGGGAACGGGTTCGGGCGCTGGAACACCATGCCGACGCGCCGGCGGAGCTCCACGACGTCCGTGCTCGGAGCGCCCACGTCCACGCCCGACACCGCGAGGTGGCCCAGCGTGCGAACGCCCGGGATGAGGTCGTTCATGCGATTGAACGAGCGCAGCAGCGTGCTCTTGCCGCAGCCGGATGGACCGATGATCGCCGTGACGCTGCCGCTCGGGATGTCGAGCGTGATCCCCTTCAGCGCGTGCGTGGCACCGTAGTAGAGGTGGAAGTCGCGGGCCGCGAGCCGCGTCGCGGGCGCGGTGCCTGAAACCGCGGCGGGCCCGCGTTCCGGTACGTGCGGGCGCGAACTCAAGCCCGGCCTGGGATCGGGAACCACGGTCATCTCAAACCTTTCCCAGCAGCCGCGCGCGCAGCCGGGCGCGAAGCAGGATCGCGGTCAAGTTCAAGAGGAACGTGAGCACAAGCAGCACCAGCACGGTGCCGTAGAGCAGCGGCCGCGTTGCGTCCACGTCGGGGGACTGCGTGGCGAGCACGAACACGTGATAGCCGAGCTCCATGAACTGGTCGGTCGGGGACTTGGGCAGGAACGGCAGGAAGTAAGCCGCCCCGGTGAACAGGATGGGCGCCACCTCGCCCGCGCCGCGCGCGACCGCGAGGATCGCCCCGGTGAGGATCCCCGGCGACGCCTGCGGCAGCAGAACGTGGCGCACGGTCTGCCAGCGCGTCGCCCCCAGCGCCAGCGACGCCTCGCGCTGTTCCCGCGGCACGGTGCGCAGCGCCTCCTCGGTGGTCACGATCACCACCGGCAGGTTCAAGAGCGCCAGCGTGAGCGCCGCCCACAGGAGCGCGGGCTGGCCCCAGACCACATCGAGCCCTAGTACGCGGTCCATCTCGCGCCCGACGAACTGGATGAAGAACCCGAGCCCGAACAGCCCGAACACGATGCTCGGCACACCCGCCAGGTTGTGCACGGCGAAGCGCACGGCCTTCGTGAACCACGACTCCTGCCGCGCGTAAAGGTGCAGCCAGATGGCGGCGCCCACGCCGAACGGCACGAGCATCACCACCATGAGCACGACCAGCAGCAGCGTGCCGTAGATCGCAGGGAAGATGCCGCCCTTGGTCATGCCTTCGCGCGGCGCGCCCGACAGGAACTCCCACGTCACCGTGGCCCAGCCGTTCCACACCACCTCGCCGAGAATGACCACCACCATGAGCACGATGAACAACGCGGCCAGGCCCGAGAGCGCGGTGAAGCCCGCGCCGGTCCACTCGGCATTTGCGCGACGCGACGGCGCACGCGCCGACGCAACCGGGAGTTCGGCCGCGCTCACGCGCCCGCCAGCCGCTTGCGCAGCCGCTCGACGAACGCGCCGGCCGCGACGTTGATCAGGAATGTCACCGTGAACAGCAGCGCGCCCAGGAAGAACAGCGTCGAGTAGTGCGCACTCCCGACCACGACCTCGGCCAGCTCCGCCGCGATGCTGGCGGACAGCGTGCGCACGGAATCGAACACGCTCGCCGAGCGGATGGCCGCGTTGCCCGACGCCATCAGCACGATCATCGTCTCGCCCACGGCGCGTGCGAGCCCGAGTAGCACCCCGGCCGCGACGCCGGCCGCTGCGGCTGGCAGCGACACGTGCCACGCGGTCTGCCAGGCGGTGGCGCCGAGGCCCAGCGAAGCTTCGCGATAGGAGCGCGGCACCGCGCGCAAGGCATCCTCGGCAACCGTGAAGATGGTGGGGATCACGCCGAGGCCGAGCGCGATGCCGGCGGTGAGCGCGTTCAACCGCATCGGGGAATGCGTGACGGACTGGAGCCACGTTGCCAGCACCATGAGCGCGAAGAAGCCCATCACCACAGATGGGATGCCGGCGAGCAGCTCGATCGCGGGTTTCAAGAACTCCCGCACGCGCGGGCTCGCGAACTCGGCGCTGAACACCGCCGCCAGCACCGCGAGCGGCACCGCGAACAGCATCGCGATGAGCACCAGCTTGAGCGTTCCGATCAAGAGCGCGGCCAGGCCGTATTTCGGGATGTCCCCGACCGGCTGCCAGTTCGGGGTGGAGATGAACTTCGCGAGGCTCGCCTCCTTCTGGATCTCCGCGTTCGCCAGCACCGGCCACGCCTCGCGGAAGACGAACACCACGATGAGCACGAGCCCGGCCACGGCTGAGAACGCGCAGACCTTGAGCAGCCACTCGACCAGGGCCTCGCCCCTGTGCGGTCGCTGACGAACGAGCGCGAGAGCCGGGGCCGCCGGGGAGACTTCCCGGCTCATCGTGGCGTCGTCCTGCGTGGTCACCGGAGCGGGAAGTAGCCCACGTCGCCGGCCACCTTCTGCCCTTCGGCCGACAGCACCCAGTCCACGAACTTCTTGGTCTCTCCCGCGGGCGCCTTGCGCAGGTAGAAGTAGAGGTCGCGCGACAGCGGGTAAGTGCCGGCAAGCACCGCCTCCTTGGTCGGCAGCACGGCCGGGCTCGCGGCGGCCTTCTTCATCGCCAACTCGCGCACGCCCTTCGCGTACGCCGCCCCGCCGTAGCCGATGCCGTTGGGGTCCTTCGCCACGGCGTTCACCACCGCCGCGGTGCCGGGCAGCGTCTGCACGCGCTCCGAGAAGTCCTTCCCGCCGAGCACGTGTTCCTTGAAGAAGCCATAGGTACCCGAGCTGTTCTCGCGGCCATAGAGGATGATGGTCGCGTCCGGACCTCCGACCTGGCTCCAGTTCGTGATCGTGCCGAGGTAGATGTCGCGCAGCTGCTGCATGGTGAGCTCCCGGAGCGAGCTCCCCGAGTGCACATAGATCGTGAGCCCGTCCTTGGCGACGGGGATCTCCACGCCCAGCGTCTGGTAGCGATCGCGGAGCTTGAGCTTCTCGTCCTGCTTCATGGCGCGCGAGGCCTGGCAGACCTCGGTGGTGCCGTTGATGAGCGCCGCGATGCCGGTGCCCGAGCCGCCGCCGGTGACCATGATCACCTGGCCTTTGTGGGCGATCATGTAGTTCTCCGCCCAGCGCTGGCCGAGGATCACCATGGTGTCCGAGCCCTTCACCGTGATGGGCTTTCCGGCCAGGACGGGCGCGGCGGCGAGCGCAGCCGCCGCGAGCAGCGAGGTCAGGATGATCTTATTCATGGGTCCTCCGGGGGGAGCTAGAACTTGTGTTGGAGCTGGATCGTCCACAGGTTGTCGTGGGGATCCGTGAACCGGCCGGCGCCGGCGGAGACGTCTGTGGTGATGGCGTCGTAGGCCACGGTGAATCGCGTGAACCCGTCGTAGAACGCGTTGATCCCGAGGCCGACCCGCGTGAACTGGTCGTGGTCCACATCCACGTTCGGGTCATAGACGTCGTAGCGCGCAACGGCCTGGAGACGGTCGCCCATGTTCTGCACGAGCATCACGTACCAGCCGAGCATGTCGGTGGCTAAGTGGTTCGGGTTGGCACCGGCGCGGAGCAGCCGGTTCGGGTTGGCGCTCGCGGGTGCCACCACGAGCACGCGGTTCGAGTCCGCGTTCGCCTCGTGGCCCGCGTAGTACTCGCCGCGCAGCGAACCGCCGCCCAGGCTCGACAGCGACCAGTAGCCCTGCGCATCGAACCCGACGCGCGTCTTGTCCGTGAGCACGTCCGGCCCGGTGAGCGCGGTGACCTGCCGGCCCCAGTAGCCCGACACCGCGGCATCCCAGATGCCCTGCGACCAGCGCACGCGGCCGGTGACGTCCTTGCCACGCGTCGGGTCCGTGTTCGGGAAGTCCGTGCTGTTGATTCCGCCGCCGTTCAGCACGGCGATCGAGGTCTTGAGCCGCGGCGTCCACTGGCTCTCGAGCTTGGCGCCGCGATCGCGTTCGCCGGAAAACAGCACGTTCTCGGCGCGTGACCGTTCGGGAAGTTCGCGCACGCTGGAGGAGCGCTCGATCTCCCAGCCAAACGGCACGTTGAACTGGCCGAGCGTGAGCTGGTGGTTGTGCCCCGGCGTCCACGGGTCCTGCAGCGTGACGTAGGCCTCGAGCAGCCGGATGGTGCGGTCGGTACCACCGTCGAAGTAGACGACGGCCTGCGAGAGCGGGCTCGAGTCGTAGGTCATCTTGAGCCGCGCGCGCCGGATGAAGAACCGCGTCGCATTCGGCGTGGTGAGCGTCGCGGGCGAGCCGCTCACCTTCACGGAGTCGTTGCTCGCCTCATTGAACTCGGTGCGGGCCTGTACGTAACCCGAGAACTTGACCTTCTTGAGCTTGTCGGTGTCGGCCTGGATGGCCTGGAGCTGCTCGTTCAGTCCCTCCAGCAGGCCGTGCAGCTCCTGGCGCGAGACAGTCCCGGTGTCGGCAGCGGCTTCCTGGGCCTGACCCGGTGACGGTGCGGTGGCGCAGAGTAGTGCCGCGGCGATGGCGCACATTCGATGCTTCAAGGTTTCCTCCTCCTGGAACACGGTGCCCGATGCGTCGCGGAGCGATTCCTTCGCCGCGCGAGGGGTGCGCAGGGGTCGGGGCATGGCCCCGGGGCGACTTGATGGTCGGGCCGAGCGAGTTTCGGCAACGGCGCGTGTGGGTTACGGGCGGGTAACAAACGCTCCCGGGACCCGCGAGCCGTGCTGCCCAGACTCGTCAGCGCGACGGCGCCCCGCGTCGGCGACGCCGCGCCTCGTGCGCCCGGCGACGCGCCTCGGCGAGAGCGGCGTCATGGTCCACGTGCGCGGCCGCGAGTGCCCCCGCCCACGAGCCGAACAACCTGCGGGCGCGGGCGTAGAGCGCGGGCTGCTCAAGGTGCACGCGGAATAGCGCGTGCTGGTCGGCCAGGCGAAGGATGCGTCCCAGCACCTCTTCTGGTTGCATCTCGAGCGGCCGGCCCCGCTTGCGGCGGGGTCGGTCGCGCGACGGGGCACCTGTTGCGCCCGCGAGTGCAACGAGGGGCGCGGTTTCTTCGGTCACGGCGCAGATCCTCCCGATTCTGGGGCAGGGCCTTGCGAGGGGCTCGAGGGCCCCTGCTGCGGCAGGTCCAGCACACCACGGCAAGTGTTACGGCGAGGTGAACGCGGCGTGTCGGCGGGTTGAAACCACGCCGCTGGCCGGGCGGCCTCAGCCCGTCGGTCTTGCGGTGAGATACCTCTGTGCGGTGACGGGGCGTTGCGCTGCCGTGAAATGAAAACGGCAGCGCGGCGGGATCAGCTGGCGATGTTCGCGGGAATCTCGAACCGGAAGGTCGTCCCGGAACCGACGCGGCTCACCACCGACACTTCGCCGCCGTGCATCGCGATCGCGTGTTTCACGATCGAGAGCCCGAGCCCGGTCCCGGTCCCACGTGCAAAGCGCGTGGGCGCCCCCTCCCGCGAACGCGCCTTGTCCACGCGGTAGAAGCGCTCGAACACGCGTGGCAGGTCCTCCGCCGGTATCCCGCTGCCGGTGTCACGCACGGCGCACCATGCCATCTCGTCATCGCGGCCCACCGTCAGTCGCACCGAACCGTGCTCGGTGTACTTGACCGCGTTGTCCACGAGGTTCGCCAGCACCTGCGAGATTCGCACGCGGTCGGCATACACCATCACGCTCGGGCCCGGCTCCAACACGAGCTCCAGGCTTGCGCTCGTGACCACCTCGCGCACGTGCTCCAGCTGCTCGGCCGCCAGCTCGCGCAGGTCGAAAGATTCCCGCCGGAGCGTCGCGTCGGGGCGCTCCAGTTCAGCGAGCGCCAGCAGGTCCTCGACCAGCGCCTGCAGCCGCACCGCACCGTCGCGCATGATGCGCACGAAGCGTTCGCGGTTCTCCTCGTCCTCGAGCCCGCCCTCGAGCAGCGTCTCGGCGTAGCCGCGCAACGTGGTGAGCGGCGTCCGGAGTTCATGCGACACGTTCGCCACGAAATCCTGGCGCATGCGTTGCAGCGCTTCACCCTGGGACAGGTCGTGCAGCACGATCAGCACTGGCTCGGGCGTTGCGCCCCCCAGCGGCGTGACCGTGCCGCGTGCCGAGCCGGCGCGCGTGGCCCATGGCCTCAAGTCCCGTGACACCGTGCGCCCGGCGCGGCGGGACTCGGCGACCATCTCCGCCAGCTCCGGGCTGCGTGCGAACGCGGTGAAAGGCGTGCCCGATTCGGGCGGGCGCGCGGCATCGAGCAGCTCGGCGAAGCGGTGGTTCACATGGACCACGTTGTCGGCGCCGTCCAGTAGCGCCACGCCGTCGCTCATGTGGGCGAGGATGCGCTCGCGGTCGTCTCGCTCGCGCCGCAGCGCCTCGACTCGCGTGTCGAGCTCGCCGCGCATCTCGTTCAACGCGCGCCCGAGCTGGCCCAGGTCGTCCTCCGGGGACTCGGTGGCGCGCACTCCGGGCTCGCCCTGCCCGATGCGGCGAGCCACCACCTGCAGCCGCCGCAAGCGCTGTGCGAAGCGGCCGCTCACGTAGGCGAGCACGAGGATGCTGGCGAGCAGCGCAACCGAAGCGGCCGCGACCGACAGCCGGGTGAGCGACTCGGACAGGTGCTGGACCATCACCAGCGGCTGGGCCAGCCGCATCACGGCCGCCGAGTCGCGCACCATCGGCACGGCGCAATACAGGAACTCCTCGCCCACCGTGCGCGAGCGCCTCACCGTCAGCCCCAGGCCGCCGCGCAGCGCCGCGCGCACTTCGTCGCGCTGCCCGTGATTCTCCATCTCGCGTGCACGTGCCCGGGAGTCGGCGAGCACGCGACCGTCCGGCGCGATCACCGTGGCGCGCAGGCCAAAGCGGGCCTCGAGGGAGTCTGTCGCGGGCTGCCACGAGGCCGCCTGCGCCTGCGCTGTGCGCGCCGCTTCACGCGTGAGCCGCACCAGCGTGTCGGACTCGTGTTCGAGCAACCAGCGGCGCTGGGCATCGTGTTCCAACACCGTGAGCAGCCCCACCGCACCGGTCACCACGATCACCGGGACGACGAGCAGCCGCGCCCGGAGCGACAGCCTCACGCGTCCCCGGCCGGGGCGGGCGCCGTGAGCTTGTAGCCGGCGCCGAGCACCGTCTCGATGAGCTCGTGGTGATCTCCGAGCTTGGCGCGCAGCCGGCGAACGTGCACGTCCACGGTGCGCGTCTCGCCCACGTAGTCGTAGCCCCACACCTTGCGCAGCAGTTCGTCGCGCGACAGCGCGCGCCCCGGATGGCGCGCGAGGAACGCGAGCAGGTCGAACTCGCGTGGCGTGAGGTCCAGGCGCGCGCCGGCGCAGGAGGCCTCGTGCGCGTCGAGATCCACGCGGAGCACCCCCACTTCGAGCGCTCGGGCGGCCCCCGTGGGTTTCGTGCGGCGCAGCAGGGAGCGCACGCGGGCCACCAGCTCGCGCGGGCTGAACGGCTTCGTGAGGTAGTCGTCGGCGCCCTGCTCGAACCCGAGCAGCTTGTCCATCTCGGCCGATCTGGCCGTGAGCACCAGGATCGGCAGATCGTGCGTGAGCGGCTCGGAGCGCAGCTCACGCACGATCTCGAGCCCGTTCAACCCGGGCAGCATGAGATCCAGGACGAGCGCGTCGGGTCGGGACGCGAACAGCTGCTGCAGGCCCTCCTCCCCGTCGGCCGCGGCGGCCACGCGGTAGCCGGCCTTCTCCAAATTGTAGCGGACGAGGTCGCGGATCTCCTTCTCGTCCTCGATCAGCATGACCAGCTCGCTCACGCGCACCTCCGGGCGGGCATGTAAGCATCCGCGCGAGGACTCGTCCATCGGCGAACCCGTGCGAGCGGGTTGCCGAAAATGGCCGCATCGTCGCCTCGGGCGGGGACCGACCGAGACGAAGTGCTAGAGTCGATGCCCCACGCCCATGGCTCTCCATCCCGGCATCGGCGCACCGGTCCTGGACCGGCTCGGCCCGCGGGACGTCCCCGAGGTGTTGTCGTTCCTCGAGGACGATCCCGTGTTGCACGTGTACCTGACAGCGCTCGTGCTTCGCGACGCGCTCGCGCGACCGCACGACTCGTGGTGGGGTGCGCGGCGTGACGGCCGGCTCACCGCGCTGCTGTTCGCCGGCGCGCATTCGGGCGCGGTGCTGCCCGCAGGCGACGACCCCGAGGCACACCGGCTGCTGGGCGAACTCGCCGCGGAGGAGCCCGCCCTCAAGCCCGGGCGGCTGCAGTTGATCGGCCCGCGCGACGCCGTGGCGGCACTTCGCGAGAGCTTCCCGGGCCCCGGCATCCGGCTGCGGCTCGAGCGCGAACAGGTGTACATGGTCCTGGCCCGCGCCGGCGGCACGCCGGGCGCGCTGCCCGAACTGCGCATCGCCCGCCGCGAGGACTACGCCTACCTCTATGCCGCCGGCGCCGAGCTGCGCTCTGAGGAGTTGATGGAGGACCCGCGCGAGGTGGACCCGGTCGGCTACGCGCGTCGTGTCGAGGAGGAATGCCGCGACGGCTGGACGTGGCTATGGCGCGACGCCGTGGGCTCTGCTTCCGCGCCGGGATCAGCGCCATCACCCAGGAGGCGGCGCAGATCTCGGGCGTGTACGTGCCGCCTTTGCTTCGCGGACAGGGCATCGCGCGCCGCGCGCTCGGAGAGCTGTGCGCGCGCCTGCTGCTTCGCACCCGCCACGTCTGCCTGTTCGTCAACGACTTCAACGCGCCCGCGCTTGCCCTCTACCACCGCCTCGGCTTCCAGTCGCGCGCCGCGTGGGCTTCGGCGTTCTACGTGCGCGAGGGTCGCTGAGGCCGAGCTAGGCCAGCAATCGCGTGGCCACCGCCGCGAGCCCGCCCTCGACCGCCTCCACCTCGCCGTCCGGCAGCGCCGCGATCTCGCGCCGCATGCGCGCCGGCGTGTATGGGTGAACCAGCCAGAAGAGTCGCGTGCGACGCCACGCCACATCGCGGCGCTTGAGTGCCAGCGGGAGCGCCAGGTCCAAGGAGAACACGTCCCCCACCACGGCGTCGGGATGTTCCTCGTTCAGCACCTTCGCATAGTCGGGCCGCGCCACGTCCACGCGCATGCCGCCCACGGCGATGCTCTCCCCCGCTCCCGGCGCCAGGCCGAACTTGCGCGCCGAGCCACGGAGCCTAAGTGATCGTTCGGCGCGCTCCGGGTGCACGCTCGCAGGCACGCTGGCGTGCCGGAACCAGCGGTCGAGCTTCTCGGTGCCGGAGTTGGACACCACCACGATCTCGACGCCACCCGCGAGCAGTTGGCGCCCGGCCGCGGCCGACGCGGCCGTGATGCCCGGACCGCGTCGCGCCTCCACCTTCTGCACACCCGCCACGTGGCATCGCCCGCCGAATGAATCGAGCGATGTGCCATGGGCCTCCGCGGCCGAGGCGAGACGTCGCGCCAGCGGATCGCGCTCGCGCTGGTCGTGCAGGTAGTGGAGCAGCGCGCCGTGTTCCGTGAACGGGTCCTCGTCCGCGAAAGCCGAGAGGCGCCCGGCCGAGACCCAACCCCAGCGCGTGGGCTCCGCGCGCACCGCGCGCCTCGCCGCGGCGAGCCAGTCGAGCACCTGCGCGCGCTCCCCCTCCCCCACGAGCCCGGCGAGGGCCGTGTCCAGCTCCGCGCCGTGCGCGACGCCTTCCTCGTCGGGATAGGTCCACACGCCGTCGAAGTCGCTCAAGAGCTTCACGGCGCGCTTGTCTCACGCGGGGCGCGGCGCGCGCAAGCCCGGCCCAGCCTGTCGCGGTTCATGAACAAGTCGGCATCGGCACTTGATTTTCGCGCCCGCACGATGCAGCTTGGAGGCACGCTTCCCTCGTTCAAGGACGAACGAACCGATCCGCTCGACACGGAAGAAGGGAGATCCCGTGAAGCGCTTCAACCTCCTCGTCGCCGTGGTGCTGCTCGCCTCGGCCCGCCCCGCGCTCGCCCAAGTGCACGGCACGCTTTCCGAGGCGCGCGTCGTGCCCGTGAATGGCCGGCTCGGCGGCACCTACCTCCAGTTCGACCAGCACAGCGCGTCGCTCATGGGGCAGCTCCGGCTGTCGTTCTATCCGAACCTGGACTTCGGATTCCTCGGCGGGCTGTCGCGCATCGACGTCTCGAACAACACGCGCACCAGTGTCCGCCTGGGCGGCGACTTCCGCGGCCAGCTCGCCACGCAGGGCGAGACGTTCCCGGTCAACGTCTCGCTGGGTGGCGGCCTGGGGCTCGAGAGCGCCGACAACTTCACCATCCTCTCGGTGGGCCCGCAGGTCGCGGTGTCGCGATCGCTGGACTTCTCCGGCAAGTGGCTCGGCTACGGCGGCGCGAGCCTGCTCCTGTCGCGGATCGACATGGGCCAGGGCAACACCACTGACACGTCGTTCCCCATCCGGTTCGGGGTCGAGTTCCACCCCAATCCGGACCTGCGCATGGTGACGGAGGCGCAACTCGCTGTGAGCGATGAGATTAGGGACGATCTCGCGATCACATTCGGGGTGCTGTTCCCGTTCTAGTCGCGCCGCGCAGATGGCTATTCATTAACGCCTTACCGCCCAGCGAGTTACAAGTTCTCAACTCGCGCCTTGTCGCACCCCGGGACGGGTGCTAGCCTCCCGAATCGCCGCGAGCCCTGAGTGCCACGGATCGCGACGCCCATCCCAGACCAGTCCAATAAAACTTTGTCGCACATCGCCTTGCGACCCATGGCCAGACTCTTGCCGTAGCGCAGGGCGGAACCGTCCCCGGGCCCGGCGGGACCGCTGTGGACACAATGTGGAGGAAGCCCCGCCCCCCCCGAGCGCAACTCGTTGCGAAAAAACTGTCTTGTGAGCTTGTCCACGGATGTGGACAACTCCCGTCCCCGATTCACACCGCCGTCCTCACGCACACGGCCGGAAGCACGGACGCAAGCACTTGCGAAGGCTCCCAGCCCTGTGGGTAACGGCACGAACCATCTCTGCAAGGATGTTGGAAATGGCCGTCCTGCCTGTTTCCCCTGATCAGGTCGCCGCTCTCTGGGAACAGGTCCTGTCAAAGCTTCGGGATCGACTCACCAGCGACCAGGCCTTCGAAACCTGGTTCCGCCCCATCGTCGCACGCGAGATCGGGCCCGACGCCGTGGACCTCGAGGTTCCCAACGCATTCTTCGTGGATTGGATCCACGAACACCATCTGACCGCGCTGCGCCACGCGTGCACTGATGTGGTGGGCCGCTGCCCGGAGGTGCGCTTCACCGCGCGCGAACCGGCGCCGCTCCCTCCCACGGCGCCCGCCGTGTTCACTCGACCGGTGGCAGCCGCCCCCTCCATGCCGCCCGCGGAATCCGGCGAGCGCGCCCGCGAGTGGTTCGATAGCCAGCTCCACCCGCGGCTCACGTTCGAGGCGTTCGTGGTGGGGGCGAGCAACCGCTTCACGCACGCCGCCGCGCGCGCGGTCTCACAGCGGCCGGGCTTCGTCTACAACCCGCTCTTCATCCACGGCGCGTCGGGCCTCGGCAAGACCCACATCCTTCATGCCGTGGGCCACGAGGTGAAGCGCCTGAACCCCCAGGCGCGCGTCTACTACGTCTCCGCCGAGCGCTTCACGAACGAGATGATCTACGCCATCCAGCACGGGCGGACGCACGCGTTCCGCGAGAAATACCGCACCGTGGACGTGCTGCTCGTGGACGACGTGCAGTTCCTGGCCGGCAAGGAGAGCACCCAGGAGGAGTTCTTCCACACGTTCAACGCGCTCCGCGACGCCCACAAGCAGATCGTGGTCACCGCGGACCAGCCGCCAAAAGACATCGCGGGCCTCGAGGACCGGCTCATCTCTCGCTTCAACCAGGGCCTGGTGGCGGACACGCAGCATCCGGATCTCGAGACGCGAATCGCCATCCTGCGCGCGCGCTGCGAGGAGGAATCCGGCGGCCTGCGGCTCGCCGATGATGTGGTGCTGCTGATCGCGGATCGCGTGCGCGGCAACGTGCGCGATCTCGAGGGCTGCCTGGTCCGGCTCATGGCGGTGGCTTCGCTCACACATCGCGATGTCACACCCGAGCTCGCGAACGAGGTGCTGGCGCAGTACGTGAAGCCCGAGCCCGAGACGAACTCGCCGGATCGCATCCTGTCCGCGGTCTCCGAGCGCTTCGGTGTGCGGCCGGAGTCGCTCGTGGGCAAGCGGCGCACGCAGGCGATCGCCGTGCCGAGGCAAGTGGCGATGTACCTCATGCGCCATCTCACCGACCTGTCGCTGGTCGAGATCGGCCGCGTGTTCGGCGGCCGCGACCACAGCACCGTCATTCACGCCTGCAAGCAGGTGGCGGAGCGGATCCAGGCCGAGGAGTCGTTCCGCGACAAAGTGAACACGCTGTTCTCCACAGTGGCCTCTTGAAGGCCCGTGGATGCGCCGTGGGGGAGTGCGGAGGACGGGAGCGATTCGGTCCCCGACACTCCAGCGCGTGGATGACTGACGCCGTCGTCCACATCCCGAGTGCAGAGCCAAGTGTCTTGCGGGCAACCGGCTGGCGGCCTTTCGCGGGAGTTGTGAACGGCGTCCACAGCCCCTACGGTGACTGGGTTCTTATTTATTGATACAGAAAGACTTAGAAGCCTGCTCCTGGGCCGTTCTCCGCTTGCCTTCGCACGGGGCGGTGCCTAGAATGCAGCGGCGCCTCGAAAAGCCCCCGGGACCGGCCGTCCGGGAGCGGCGGAAACCGAGGCCGGACATGAAGTTCCCAGCCGTCATGGAGTGACCCATGGACCTCACCATCCAGCAGGGCGATCTGGCGTTCGCCGTGGCCCGTGCCCTTGGATCGGTTCCCCAGAAAAGCGCCCAGCCGCTTTTGAATTGCCTGCTGCTCGAGGCCGAGAAGACGACGCTTCGCGTCACCGGTAGTGACCTGGATCTCACGACGAGCGCCACCGTGCCATGTCTCGGGCGCGCACCCGGCCGCGTCGCGGTGGCCGCCAAGCACTTTCACGAAGTCGTGCGCAAGATGCCGCGTGGTGCGGTGACGCTACGCCTCGAAAAGAACCAGCTCGAGGTTGGCTACGGGGACGGCAAGGGCTGGTCACGCTTTCCGGTGCAGAAGTCCGACGAATACCCCTCGCCGCCCGAGCTGCGCGGCGGCGTCACCGTGACGCTCCCCGGCGAGACGCTCGCGCGCCTGGTCGAGCGTTCCGCGTACGCGGTGAGCGAGGAGACGACGCGCGCGAGCTTGAACGGCGTGTTCCTGCACGGCAGCGCGCAGCAGGTGGCGTTCGTCGCGACGGACGGGCATCGCTTGGCGCGCGCGACGAGCAAGGGCCGGTTCGGCGATCTCACGCGCGAAGGCGTGATCGTGCCGGCGCGTGCGCTCGCGAGCATGAGCCGCGTCGCGGCCGAGGCCACGAGCCCGGTCGAGATCCGCATCGCCGACGGCAAGGGCCACGCCGGATTCGTGGCGCAGGTGGGAGAGTTCCGCGTGCAGATCACGGCGCGGCTGCTCGAGGGGCCGTACCCCAACTACGAGCAGGTGATCCCCAAGGACAACCCGCGCTCGCTCACGGTGACCCGCTCGGACCTGATGGAGGCCGTGGACATCGTGGCGTCACACGCCGACACGAACACGCAGCAGGTGCGGTTCTCGCTCGCGAACAACAAGCTCTCGGTGTCGTCAGCCACGACCGACTTCGGCGCCGGAGAGCAGCAGGTCGCCGCCGAGTACCAGGGCGAGGACATGGACATCGGTTACAACGCCCGCTACCTGCTGCAGACGCTGCGGAACATCCCCACGGAGAAGGTGGTGTTCCGGCTCAAGACGGCGCTGTCGGCGGGTATCGTCGAGCCGGCGGGCGCCTTGGCAGAGCCCGACGAGGAGTTGCTGTGCCTGGTCATGCCACTCCGCCTGCCCGACGTGGCCGAGGCGGAGCCGCGGCCCGTGGGCGGGAGGAAGTAGCCGCGGATGGCCCAGCCCAGTCCGCTCGCGAACATCCTGCCCGGCCTGCTTCGGCAGCTCGGCCTGGCGGAGAACGTGGCGGGGTGGCGGGCCGTCTCGGAGTGGCCGGCCGTCGCCGGAGCACGCATCGCGCGGCACACGCGCGCGGTGGGGTTCCGTGACGGCACGTTGCACGTGGAGGTCGAAGGATCGGCCTGGATGCACGAACTCGGGTTCTTGCGACGCGAGCTCGTGCGCAACCTCAACCGGCACCTGGGCGAGGATGTCGTTCGCGATGCGCGCTTCACGCCGGCGGGTACCCGTCCAAGGGACGGGTCGGGAGGGAGCCTGAGGTGAGCACGAAGGAAGGAGAAGGCGCTTTGACGGCGGAGCCGAAGGGTCACCATTACGACGCCACCAGCATCACCGTGCTCGAGGGCCTCGAGGCGGTGCGCAAGCGCCCGGCCATGTACATCGGCGACACGAGCGTGCGCGGGTTGCACCACCTGATCTGGGAGGTGGTGGACAATGCGGTCGACGAGGCGCTCGCCGGACACTGCGACGACGTCGCGGTGACGATCGAATCCGACGGCAGTCTCACCGTGCGTGACAACGGGCGCGGCATCCCGGTGGACATGCACGCGACCATGAAGAAACCGGCGCTCGAAGTGGTCATGACCACGCTGCACGCCGGCGGCAAGTTCGACAACGCCTCGTACAAGGTGTCCGGCGGCCTGCACGGCGTCGGCGTCTCGTGCGTCAATGCCCTCGCCGAAACCTGTTCGGTCGAGGTGCTCCGGGACGGCAAGCTCTACACGCAGTCCTACGTGCGCGGCGTACCGACCGGTCCCATGCAGACCGCGCCCGCCGACCGGAAGGACAAGGGTAGTGGCACGATGGTGCGCTTCAAGCCCGACGCCACGATCTTCGAGACCACAGACTTCCACTGGGACACCATCGCCGCGCGCCTGCGCGAGCTCGCGTACCTGAACAGCGGGCTCACGATCCACTTGAAGGACACGCGCACGGGCAAATCCACGGACTACTTCGCCAAGGGCGGCATCGCCGAGTTCGTGAGGTTCTTGAACACGAACAAGGAGACGTTGCACGCGAAGCCCGTCGTGTTCTCGCGCGAGCGCGACAACGTGTCGGTGGAGGTGGCGATCCAGTACAACGACACCTACGCCGAGACGCTGCTGTCATTCGTGAACAACATCAATACGATCGAAGGCGGCACGCACGTGGGCGGGTTCCGCTCCGCGCTCACGCGCACGCTCGTCAACTACGCGAATCGCGAGGGCCACACGAAGAGCCTCAAGGCCGACATCGGCGGCGAGGACGTTCGCGAAGGCCTGGTCGCGGTGATCTCGGTGAAGATGCAGAACCCGCAGTTCGAGGGGCAGACCAAGACCAAGCTCGGCAACAGCGAGATCAAGGGCGCGGTCGAGACCGTGGTGGGGGAGGGGCTGCGCGAGCACTTCGAGGAAAACCCCTCGGTGGCGCGCAAGATCGTCGAGAAGATGATCGCCGCGGCGCGCGCCCGCGAGGCGGCACGCAAGGCGCGCGATCTCGCGCGGCGCAAGACCATCCTGGACGGCGGCTCGCTGCCCGGGAAACTGGCGGACTGCGCCTGGGACAATCCCGAGGAATGCGAGATCTACATCGTCGAGGGTGACTCGGCCGGCGGCTCGGCGAAGCAAGGCCGCGACCGGCGCTTCCAGGCCATCCTGCCCATCCGCGGCAAGATCCTGAACGTCGAGAAGGCGCGCATCGACAAGATCCTCGCGAATGAGGAGATCCGCAGCATCATCACGGCGCTCGGGGCAGGGGTGAAGGAGGAGTTCGACTTAGCGAAGCTCCGCTACCACCGCATCATCCTCATGGCCGACGCCGACGTGGACGGCGCGCACATCCGCACGCTGTTGCTGACGTTCCTGTTCCGCGAGCTGCGGCCGCTGGTCGAGAACAACCACGTCTACATCGCGCAACCGCCGCTGTTCCTCGTGAAGTCGGGCAAGGAGGAGATCTACTGCTACGACGACAAGGAGCGCGAGGAAGCCATCGCGCGCATCGGCAAGAAGAACGTGATGGTGCAGCGCTACAAGGGCCTCGGCGAGATGAACCCGGACCAGCTGTGGCGCACGACGATGAACCCGGAGACGCGCACGCTCGTGCGCGTAACCTCGGAGGACGCGGTCGAGGCCGACCGCATCTTCACGATCCTGATGGGCGAGCAGGTCGAACCGCGCCGCCAGTTCATCGAAGAGAACGCGCTGGCCGTGAAGAACCTGGACATCTGATGCGGCGTTCGTCCTGGGCCCGGTCCGCGGCCGCGGTGCTCGCTGCGGGACTCGCGTGTGCGGCCGCTCCGGCGACGGCGACCGAACTCCCCGAGCTGGCGTTCGCGGCGGGCACCTCGGTGGGCGTGAACGGCACGCCGGGAAGCGGCGGTGCCGCCGCGTCGCTCGCGTTGCTGTGGCCGTTCGAGAACCGGTTCGCGTTCGGCGGCGTGCTCTATGCCGACGACCTTGGCACCGGCTTCTCGGACCTGATCGACCCGAACACCGGCCAGCCGCTCGGCACCGTGGCGTCGCTCCACCGCTGGGGATTCGGCGCAGGCTGGCGCACGGAAGCGCGGATCGCGCAGAGCGAAGCGCGCCGCTGGCAGTTCGTGTGGGGGGCGGACTTTGGCTACGGCCGTCAGGAGCGCGACCAGCGTGGCGAGGTGAACGACGCCGTGAGCGGCGTGCTCGTCGCGACCGGCCCCAGCTTCACATGGAAGACGATGGGCGGGCACTCGTTCGGTGGCGCTGTGGCGTGGAAACACGCGTTTGTGAGCCGCGACGCCGACGCCGACCGCCCGACGGATTGGGGAACGCTCGCGTTGGAATGGCGCTGGAAGACCGTACCCAAAGAGTGACGACCTCGCGTCGCGCCGGGCTCGCAGGAAGCGGGCCCACGGCGCTGGCGCGGTGACACGAAGGAAGAGGACATGGCCCTGAACGACCGGTCGAAGATCGTCGATCTGCACATCGAAGACGAGATGAAGACCAGCTACATCAACTACTCGATGTCGGTCATCGTCTCCCGCGCGCTTCCGGACGTGCGCGACGGGCTGAAGCCCTCGCAGCGCAGAATCCTGGTTGCGATGAACGACCTCAATCTCGCGCCGGGCCGGGGCTACAGAAAGTGCGCGAAGATCGCCGGCGACACGTCGGGCAACTACCACCCCCACGGCGAAGGCGTCGTATACCCGACGCTCGTACGCCTGGCGCAGGACTGGGTCATGCGCTACCCGCTCGTGGACGGGCAGGGGAACTTCGGAAGCATCGACGGCGACGCGCCAGCGGCCATGCGCTACACCGAGGCGCGACTCACCGCGCTGGCGATGGAGATGCTTGCCGATCTCGAGAGGAACACGGTGGACTTCCGGCCCAACTACGACGAGACGCGCGAAGAGCCGGTCGTGCTCCCCGGCGTGCTCCCGAACCTGCTCGTGAACGGCTGCTCGGGCATCGCCGTCGGCATGGCCACGGAGGTGCCACCGCACAACCTGCGCGAAGTCTGCGACGCCATCATCACGATCATCGACAAGCCCGAGACCGCGCAGGAAGACCTGCTCAAGATCGTTAAGGGCCCCGATTTCCCGACGGCCGGCATCATCTACGGCACCCAGGGGATCCGCGACTGCTACCTGAACGGGCGCGGCAGCATGAAGATGCGCTCCAAAGTCCAGGTCGAGGAGGGCAAGGGCGGCCGCATGAGCCTCGTGGTCACCGAGATCCCGTTCCAGGTGAACAAGACATCGCTCCTCGAGAAGATCGCCGAGATGGTGCGCGAGGGGAAGATCGCCGGCATCTCCGACCTGCGCGACGAGTCCGACCGCGACGGCATGCGCATCGTGATCGAGCTCAAGAAGGACGCGAACCCGAAGGTCGTGCTGAACAACCTGTTCGTGCACACGCCGCTCCAGACCACGTTTGGCGCGATCATGCTGGCACTCGTGGACAACAGGCCGCAGGTACTGACGCTGCGTGCCCTGCTGGACCAGTACGTCCGCCACCGGCGAGAGGTCGTGCGCCGGCGCACGGAGTTCGACCTCGCCGAGGCCGAGAAGCGCGCACACATCCTCGAAGGCCTGAAGATCGCGCTCGACCACCTGGACGAGGTCATCGCGCTGATTCGCAAGGCGAAGGACGCCGACACGGCGCGCGCCGGTCTCATCCAGACGTTCGGGCTCTCGGAGATCCAGGCGAACGCGATCCTCGACATGCGGCTCGCGCGCCTCACCGGGCTTGAACGCGACAAGATCCAGGCCGAGTACCTCGAGGTCATCAAGCTCATCGAGCAGCTCCGGTCGATCCTGGCGAGCGAGAAGAAGATGCTCGCGATCATCCAGGACGAGGTGCGGCGCCTGCGCGACAAGTACGGCGACGACCGACGCACGCAGATCGTGATCGACGAGGGCAGCATCGACTACGAGGACACGATCGAGCAGAAGGACATGGTGATCACGATCTCGCACGCGGGCTACATAAAGCGGCAGGAGATCTCGGCCTATCGCGCGCAGCGGCGCGGCGGCAAGGGCGTGATCGGCGCACGCACGAAGGAAGACGACTTCATCGAGCAGTTGTTCATCGCCAACACGCACGCCTACCTGCTGTTCCTGACCGACAAAGGCCGCTGCTACTGGTTGAAAGTCCACGAGATCGAGCAGGCGGGCCGCATGGCGAAGGGCCGGCCGCTCGTGAATCACCTCGAGGGCATGGCGCGCGACGAGCGCGTTCAGGCCGTCGTGGCCGTGAAGACGTTTGACGATCAGCACTTCCTCGTCTGCGCCACCAAAAAGGGCTTGATCAAGAAGACCGTTCTGTCCGCCTACGGCAACGTGCGCAAGGCCGGCATCAACGCCGTGCTGCTCGAGGAGGGCGACGCGCTGATCGAGTCGATCATCACGGACGGCACGCATGACTTGATCCTCGCGAAAAAGAAGGGCCTCGCGATCCGCTTCCACGAGGGCGAGGTGCGGGCCATGGGCCGTACGTCCTACGGCGTGAAGGCGGTGACGCTGGACGACCAGGAGGACGAGGTCGTGAGCATGGTCGGCGTGCAGCGCCAGGCGACGCTGCTCGCGGTGACTGAACACGGCTACGGCAAGCGGAGCGAGATCTCCGAGTATCGCGTGTCGCACCGCGGCGGCAAGGGCATCATCACGATCAAGACCACGGAGCGGAACGGCAACGTCGTGGCGGTGAAGGAGGTCGTGGACGGCGACGAGCTCATGATCATCACCAAGCAGGGCCAGATGATCCGCATGCCGGTGAAGGGCATCAGTGTCATCGGGCGCAACACGCAGGGCGTGCGCCTCGTGAACCTGGCCGCGTCGCCCGAGGAGAGCGGACAGTTGCTGCCCGACACGGTCGGCGGTGTGACGCGCGTGGTGTCCGAGGACGACGACGCGGCCACGAACGGGGACGACGGGGACGACGCGGGCGTCGCCGGTGAAGCGAGCGAGCCGGCCGGAGCGCCGGACGAACCGGAGTCGTCAGAGAACTGAGACGGACGGATGGGGCCGCGGGGCGCGCTCGCTCCGCGGCCGTCGTTCGGTCCCACATTGTGAAAATATTCACGAGCGGCGCGACTGCGCAGCGCCAGGTCGAGCCTCGTGAGCGAGGGAGCATGAGCCGCATCTCCGAACCCAGTGTCCGCCGCTTGAGCCATTACTACCGCGTGCTCGAGGAGGTGGCCGCCGAGGGCAAGCGCATGATCTCGTCGCACCTCCTGGCAGAGCGCGAGGGCATCACCTCGGCGCAGGTGAGGAAGGACCTGTCGTCGTTCGGCTCGTTCGGCCGGCGCGGACTCGGCTACCACGTGGAACATCTGCGCGACGAGATCCGTGCGCTGTTGGGGCTCGACCGCCGCTGGCGCGCCTGCGTGGTGGGCGCGGGGCACATCGGCGCGGCGCTCCTCGGCTATCGCGGGTTCGCGGACCAGGGTTTCGACCTGGTCGCCGTGTTCGATGCCGACGCCGATCGCATCGGGAGGACGCTCGAGGGCCGTGTCGTAAGGCCCGTCTCGCAGCTCTCGGCCAAGGACGGCTTCGAGATCGGCGTCATCGCGACGCCTGTGCGCGCGGCGCAGGAGGTGGCGGACGCGCTGGTGGCGGCGGGCGTGCAAGGCATCCTCAACTTCGCGCCGCGCAAGCTGCGCGTGCCGGACTCCGTGACGCTCCGCGCCGTGGACATGACGATGGAGTTCGAGAGCCTGTCGTACGCGCTCACACACGCGCGGGCCGGCCGCCTGTCCGCCGGGCGTGTGAGGCGCCGGCCACCGCGCGGGCGCCCGCGAGCGTGACGCGCTCCGCCGAGCGCCGCGCGGTCGGCGCCATGGTGCTCGCGTGCCTGCTCTGGGGCGGCACGTTCGTGGCGATCCGCGACAGCGTCTCGGCGATTCCACCGGTGATGCTGGTGGCGTTTCGGTTCCTGGTCGCAGGCGTGGTGCTGGCGCTCGTGCTGCTGGCGCGGCGGAAGCGGCCCGGCCGCGCGGATCTCGTGGGCGGCGCTCTCTCCGGTGTGCTGCTCGCGGGCGGATTCACGCTGCAGGCCGAGGGACTGCGGTGGACGAGCGCTGGCAGCTCGGCGTTCCTGACAAGCGCCGGCATCCTGCTTACCGCGTTCTGGGCGTGGGCGCTGCTCCGCGAGCGCCCCGGGGCGCGGCTCGCCTTGGGCCTGGCGATCGCGCTCGCCGGCTCGGCGCTGGTCTCGCTCCACTCCGGGCTCGAGCTCGGGCGCGGCGAGGGCCTGACGCTCGCCGGCGCGGCGCTGTTCGCGCTCCAGATCGTCGCCGTGGCCCGCTTCGTCCACGCCGCCGACCCGGTGGCGCTCGTCTGCGTGCAGTCGTTCGTGATGGCGGCGGTGCTGCTGCCGTTCACCGGGCCCCTGGGCGGACTCCTCCGCGCGCTCCACGGCGCAGACCTTCTGCGTTTCGCGTATCTCGCACTGGCGGGCAGTTGCGTAGCGCAGCTGCTCCAGGTGCTCGCCCAGCGCGCTCTGTCGCCGGGCCGCATCGGGCTCCTGTCCGCGCTGGAGCCGGTGTTCGCGCTGCTCGTCGCACTCTCGCTCGGCGGCGAGCGATTCGTGCCGCGCTGGTGGCTCGGGGCGGGACTCATTCTGCTCGCCGTGGTGCTGGTGGAGTCACGGCCGGAACAGGCGGCTACGGCGCCCGCAGCGTGAAGCTCCGCGGAGCGCCGGGTGTCGGAGGGTGGCGCCGATCGCGCATCACAGCCACATCCGCTCCAGCCCCGCCGCGCGGCGCGCGTCAGCCAGCTGACCGCGGTGCATGTACCAATGGTCGGCGACGTACTGCAGGCAGAGGCGGTAGGTGCCGAACGTGGCCGCGAAGCCGTTCGGCGCGTTCGCGCTCGCCTTGTCGAGATCGTCCTCGGAGAGCGACTCGAGCAGCGTCAGCGTGGACTCACGCATCTCGCGGCATTTCGCAAGCACCTGGTCGAACGGAGGGTACCCGTTCATATCCCCGGATACGTCCTCGCCGTCGAAGAGCTTCTCCCACTCGTGCAAGGGGTTCGTTCCCCCGAGCATGAACCCGCGAATGACGAGCGCCTCGATGTACGCCAGGTGCCCGAGCACCCAGAGTGTGTGACAGCCCCCCCTGGGTGTCGGATACACCACGCAATGCGCTCTCATGTCTTCTACGCGCGCGAGGACGCGGTCGGCGCTCCTTCGCAGGTTGTCGCGGATGAGGTCTTTGGAATGCATCTGTCCTCTGCGGGCCCTGAGATCGGGACTCACTTCCCGGTCGGCGTCTCCTCGAGCCACGCGAGCAGCCGCTGGATGACCTTGGGCTCGCCCCGGAAGATCGCGCTGCCGCGGCCGGCGAGGCCCGAGTCGGCAACGCGGACCTGGCCCGGGTGCGTCGCGCGCGCGATCAGGTCGGCGGTCTCAAGCGCGTCGGACTCCTCGGGCGAGACCTGGATGAACGTGCGCGTTCCGACCGTGCGGAGGCGCGAGCGGAACTCCGCCACCTCCACGACAGGCAGCCGCGGCGCCACGAGCAAGAGCGCGGAGATGCCGGGGCCGCCCTTCGCACGAGCTCCCCGCGTGCGTGCCAACTCCAGCGCCACGGGCGCCAGCTCGCCCGGTACTCCCACGACCCATTCGCCGCCCGGCGCAACGCCGCGCTGGCTGAGCAAGTCCATCAACTGCGCTGCATCGGCGGCGACCCGCGCGTGGAACGCGCCCTCGCGGCCGAACCAGGCTTCCGGTCCTGTAGTACCAGGCCCGAGTGCGCCGTGCGAGCCGCGCGGCGCCATCAGCACCACGGGGTGCCCTGCGGCCGCGAGCGAGGCCGCAAGCGTGTCAACGGACGCCAACGTGTCGAGCGGTGGCAGCACGTAGAGAAGCGGCGCGCGCTTCGGTGTGCCCGCCGCGGCCGGCACCGCAAGCCAGCGGAGCGGGAAGCCATCCTTGGCGCTCGCTGTCTCGAACCGGCCGCCGAGCGAGGCCGCGATCGCGCGCTCACCCATCGCGATGCGTTCACCGACGGCGTCCACTGAGACCTTGCGGCGCTCGTCGGAATAGCCAAGCTGATGCTGGACACGAACGAGCAGGGATTCCACGTCGGCGTCCTGCTGCCGTGTGCGCGCGGACAGCGCGGCGAGCCAGCCCCAGGCGGTGGCGGGCTCACCTGCGGCGAGCTCGATCGTCGCGAACCGGCGCGTCCACCTCGGCCGCGGATGCAGCGCGTCACACCACCGGTGGATCTCCGCGAGCGCGCTGTCGGAGCGCCCGCGCAGGTGGAGCGCCCAGGCCAGCCGCGCGTGCGCCTCGGGTGCGCGCCGCGGCATTCCGAGCGCCAACTGCTGGGCCACCACCTCGGCGACGCCGTACGCCTCAGTCACGTCGGCCGGCCGGCCGCGGCGGAACAGCGCGTCGATCAGCGCGAAGTGCTCGTCGAAGTCGCCGCGCAACCGCGTGGCCCGGCGCCATTGGAAGAGCGCGCTGTCCGCGCGGCCCGCGCGTGCGTCCTGGACACCCAGCCACCACGCCGCTTCGCCGCCCTCGAGCCGCTTGCTGGCCGAGGCTTCGGCGGCTTCGCCTTCTGCAGCGTATCGGCGGAGCGCCGCGCGCACCGACGCACCGTCCTTGCCCTCCCACATCGCCAACAGTCCCGGCGGGGGAGAGATGCCCGCGGCCTGCGCTCCGCGCACGGGCAGCGCGAATGACGGGCACAGCACCAGCGCGATCGCGGCGAAGGCGCACGCCCGATGACTCATCGCTTCGTCTCCGCGGGCGTTTCTCCAAGCACCTCGAGGAACAGCCGCTCGAGCGGCGAGTGCTGGTCATCACCGGCGCCCCATTCCGCGCGTGCCAGCTGTCGTGCGACCCGGCCCTCGTGCAGCAGCACGACGCGGTCGCACAGTCGCTCCACGGTCTCGGTGACGTGGCTCGAGAACAGGATCGCAGATCCCGCTCCCGCGAGCCGGCGGAGCTCAGCCTTGGCCGCCAGCGCCGAGGGGGCGTCGAAGCCCTCGAGCGACTCGTCGCAGAGCAGCACCGACGGCTCGTGTAGCACGGCGGCCAGGAACGAGAGCTTCTTGCGCATGCCGTGCGAGAACCCGCGCACCGGCTCGTCAAGTCGCGCGGCGAGCTCGAGACTCCGGGCGAGTGTCACGGCGCGGGCATGGGCCGGGGCGGGATCCTGCTCGCGCACCGCCGCCACGAACGCGAGGTATTCGCGCGCCGAGAGTTCCTCGTGAAACGTCGGCTCCTCCGCGGCGTAGCCCAGGGCGCGCTTCGCCGCGAGTGCGTCCGCCCACACGTCGTGACCGGCGACCAAAGCATGGCCCGTGTCCGGCGGCTGGAGCCCCGCGACGGTGCGGAGCAGCGTGCTCTTGCCCGCGCCGTTGGCGCCGAGCAAGCCCACGATCTCGCCGTCGCGCACGACGAAGGAGACGTCGTCCAGCGCAATGCGCGTGCCGTAGCGACGGGCGAGACTCGAGATCTCGAGCATCACGTCACCTCCGGCGTGTTCCAGCGCGCGACCCGGCGCGTGGCCTGGACGAACGCCACGATCAGCACGCACCAGCCGAGGAGCGGGATCGCCAGGCTCGCGATGACGCCGGCGACGAGCCACCCATAGAAGAGATTCTCCGAGACGCCGGGGCTCCCGGAGAGCGACAGGCCCAGGTGGAGGCCCAGGAGCGTGATGAGCAGCGCGGGGAGCGCCCAGGTGAGCGCCAACCCCAGGCGCGCGAACGGCGGCACCTGCGCGGGGACCAACGCGTGCAGCAGCAGCACCGCGCCGAGCCCGACCGCAAGCGGCACGGCACGGGCCCGCCACGCGTCGGTGAGCGAGAGCGGGAGCGCGCGGACGGCGGAGGACGGGTCGCCTGCCGCCCGCCACGCGGCCCACGCGCCGAGCCCTGTGCAGGCGAGCGTGAACGCGGCGAACGCCTGCGCGCGCTGTTCGAGTGGCTCGCGGCCCACGAACCACGCGCCGACGCTCAACGTGAGGAACAAGAGCGCGAACCCGAGCCGCCCGCGCGGAGCGCCCGCGCGAAGCGACACCGCGCGATCGAGTCGCGCGAGCGCCCGCCAGCGCGGCCGCGCACGCCAGGGTGAGGGAGCGATGCGCGCGACACGCACCGGCCGGCGCGCGGTCACGAGTGCTCGCCACGCCGGCGGCAGGCCACGGGCTACGCCGGTGGCGCGCGTGGCGAGCCGCAGCGTCACCGCGCAGGCGAGGCGCGTGGCGAGTGCCCAGGCCAGCGCGAACGCCACGGCAAGAGCCGCGAGCCACACGCCGGGCAAGAGCCCAAAGCCCGCGAGCCAGGCCGCAGCGGCCGGCACGATCACCGGCAGCGACGGCAGCCGTGCTTCGCGCGCAAGGTGACGCTCGACAGCGCTCGGAGGCACCGGCAGCACCAGCCACTCCGGGCCGGGCGGGTCGGCGGCGAGCGCCGATTGCCGGGACGCCGCGAGGATGGCGCCGGCCACGACGCACGCGGTGAGTGTCAACGCCAGGCGCTGCACGCCGCCGCTCGTGCCATGGTGGCGGATGGCGCCGTCCAACGGCACACGTACCTGCCAGTACGTGAACGCGGCGACGCACGCGGCCAGCGCGGCGGTGACGAGCCAGAGCCGCGGACCCATCTCGGCGGCGCGGCGAGCGGTGAGGCGGCCGGCGAGGCGGCGGAACGCGTGATCGGCGGACGGGTGGGACATGCGGTCGGCAAGCATAGCGGATTCGCGCACCGGTGCTGTCCTCCCTTTGCCACGGCGGCGCATGCGATGGCACCTTTGCGGCATGCCCCATCCACCCGCCGCCGTGTGGTCGCCCCGGTACGGCTGCGACATCGGGTCGCACGTGTTCCCAACCGAGAAATACGCCGCCGTGCATCGGGCGCTGGTGGAGTCGGGCGACCTGGAAGCGGGCGCCGAACTTTCGCCGCCACCGGTGACGCGCGCGCTCCTCGAGCAGGCGCACGAGCCAGCCTACCTGGACGACCTCGAATCGCTCCGCTGGACGCCGCGGACGCAGTACAGCGAGCTGCCTCTGTCTCGCGAGATCGTCGAAGCGTTCGCGCTCGCGGCCTCGGGCACCACGCAAGCGGCACGGCTGGCGCTTCGCCACGGCGCCGCGGCGCACCTGGGCGGCGGGCTCCACCACGCCTATGCCGGGCATGCCGAGGGCTTCTGTTACATCAACGATCTCGCGGTGGCCGCGCACGCCGTGCTGGCCGAACGGCTCGTTCAGCGCGTGGCTGTGGTGGACCTGGACGTCCACCAGGGCAACGGCACCGCGAACATCTTCAGAGACGTGCCCGCCGTGTTCACGCTCTCTGTGCACCAAGAGAACAACTATCCGATGCCGAAAGAGCAGAGTGATCTGGACGTCGGGCTCGCCGACGGAACGGGCGACGAGGATTACCTCACGGCATTGGGCCCGGCGCTCGAGCGCGTGTGGGCCTTCGCGCCGGAACTCGTGCTCTACCAGGCGGGCGCCGACCCGTACCTGGAAGATCAACTCGGCGGTCTCAAGCTCACGTGCGAGGGAATGGAAGCGCGCGACCGCGCGGTCATCGAGGGCTGCGCGTCGCGCGGGATCGCGATCGCGACCACGCTCGGCGGCGGCTACGCGCGGCGGCTCGAGGACACGGTGCGGCTCCATGCCACGACCAGCCGTATGGCGCTCGCCGTGGCGCGGGCCGGGGCACGGTCGTGATCCGCGTCTGGATCGCGGACGCCTCGGGCGCCAAAGCCGGGACGCTCGAGGACGCGCACCGCGTCGTGCTCGACCGGTCGGCCAACGTGTGGATCGACTTCGAGGATGAGGACGAGATCGTCGTGCGCGAGGCGCTGGCGCCGTGCGGCGTGCACCCGCTCGTGGTCGAGGATCTCGTCATGCAGGTGAACCGGCCCAAGCTCGACGACTACGGCGACTACGTCTACGTCGTCGTCCACTCCGCGCGCTGGGAGTCGTCGGACGACCGCCCGAGCCTGCGCGAGGTGGACATCGTGGTCGGGCAGAACTGGATCGTGACCTACCACGACGGCGCAACGCGCTCGGTGAACACCGCGGCGGAGATCCTGCCCAAACGGCCGGGGCTCCTCTCCAAGAACCCTGCGCTGCTCATGCACTTCGTGCTCGACGTGCTCGTGGACCATTACCTGCCGCTCGTGGACCGGCTGGCCGACGACGTGGACGAGCTCGAGGAACAGGTCTTCAACGACAGCTCGCAGTCCATGCACGCGCGGATCCTGCGCTTGAAGCGCGGCATCGGGGCGTTGCGACGCATCATCGGCCCCGAGCGCGACACGCTGCTGGCGCTGACGCGCGACGAGCTGAAGCCCATCCCCGCGGAACTGCGGCCCTACTTGCGCGATGTCTACGACCGGCTCGCGCGCGTGGCCGATATGCTGGAGTCATTCCGGGACGAGAGCTCGTCCATCTTGGAGCTCTATCTGTCCGCGATCTCCAACCGCACGAACGAGGTCGTCCGCCGGCTCACGGTGATCGCCACGATCGGACTGCCCTTGACCGTGGTCACGAGCTACTACGGCATGAACTTCAAGCTGCCCGAGTTCGAGTGGGCGCACAGCGAGTGGTACGTGCTCGGCCTGATGCTCGCGACCGGGCTCGCGACCTGGTGGTTCCTGCGCTCACAGAAGTGGGACTGAGCGAGCCGCCTCCTACGCCCCCGGCATCGCCTTCTTGAGCGGCCGGAGCAGTGCCAGCAGCACGAACGCCATGACCAGCGCCGAGCCGGACAGCAGCAGCCAGAAGCTCGAGTGCGGCATGTCGTCCCACAGTTGGCCGATCTGCGTGAGCTTGTTGCCGATCGCGGTGGCCACGAACCAGCCGCCCATCATCACGCCGCGCAAGTGAGCGGGCGCCACCTTGGAGACGAGCGACAGGCCCATCGGCGACAGCATGAGCTCGCCCGCCGTGAGCACACCGTACGCGCCCAAGAGCCACAGCGGCGAAACTTTGTAGGCGTAGATGTCAGCGCCGGACACCGTGCTCTCGCCATGCTTGGCCGCGAGGAACAGCACGAAGAACGCCAGCGACGTCGCGATCATGCCGCACATCATCTTCACCGGCGTGGACGGCTCCCGGCCGCGGCGGTCGAGCCATCGCCACGCCGCGACGAGCGGGAACGTGAGCAGGATGACCCAACCGGGATTGATGGCGTTCGAGATGATGCCGGTCACGCTCCAATCCGTGTTCTCGTTGGCCCAGTAGGTCATCGTGGAGCCGTTCTGGTGGAACACCATCCAGAACACGATGATGATGAGATAGATGACCACGAGCGCGGCGATGCGCCTCGGCGTGGGCACGGAGTCGATAGGCAGCGGCGTCGCGGAGGCGGTCACGCCGCGCGGCCGGTCCACGCCCTCGATGTGGCGTTTCAGGCGCCACAGGATCATCACCGAGATCACCATGCCGGCCGCGGCCACCGCGAACGCCGGGTGGAAGCCGAAGCGGGTCTTCACGAACTCGGCCACGACGGGGGCCAGGAACGCGCCGATGTTGATGCCCATATAGAAGATGTTGTAGGCGCGGTCCTTCAGGTGGCTGCCGTCGGGGTAGAGGTTGCCGACCATGGTGGACACGTTCGGCTTGAAGAAGCCATTGCCCACGACGAGGCAGGTGAGCGCCACGTACACGACGGGTTCGCTGCGGATGCTCAGCAGCAGGTGGCCCGCGATGAAGAACAGGCCACCGATCATGACGGCGCGGCGATAGCCGATGATCCGGTCGGCCAGCCAGCCGCCGACGAGCGGACTCGCGTAGACGAACATCAGGTAGTTCGCGTAGAGCCCGGTGGCGCGGTCCGACGACCAGCCGAAGCCCTGGCCGGTGACGTCGCGCAGGTAGAGCGTGAACATCGCCAGCATGGTGTAGAAGCTGAAGCGCTCCCACATCTCGGTGGCGAACAGCACGTAGAGCCCGCGCGGGTGCTGCTCGGCGAGCTGAACCGTGGCGGCGTGGCTGGCCATGCGCGAAGGATCCCCTGGCGTCGGTCCGTGGCGGGGCTCGCGTGGCCCCGGTGGGCATGAGTCGGCGCGATACTGCCCGCGGGCACCACGAGAATGCCAGCCGGAATCGAAGGAAAGCGCCGGACACTAGGGGGCGCGCGTGCGCGTGGCGCTGACGCCACAAGTAGAGGGGGGGCCCCTACCGACTCCGCGAGGGTTTCACCCAGGGCCAGTGAAGCGGAGTCCTCGCAGCTCCCTTACCGCGCGGCCTCTTGACATGGCGCGACTCACCTCGCTCGTGAAACTCGCGCGTCCGTCTCGAGACAGGCCCCGTGCAGCGAACGAGGCCCCGGTTCGGGTGTGAAAGCTCCCTGCCAAGGAGGTCTTTCTGCCCAGCTGCTGCGCGAATTGTCTGCCCGTCCACGCGGGGTGTCAAGACCCACCCGCAAGTGCAAGCGAACACGCGCTCACGAGCGTGGAAGGGCGCGGCGAGAGGCCCGAATCAGCGTCTGTCGGGCTTGGGCGGAGAGGGTGGCGCGACCTGAAGCAGCGTGCCCCGGGCCGGGCCCACGACCTCGAACCTCGCGTCGTCCACCCACACCGTGCCGCGCGCGGGCGCCAACGCCTGGATGTTCGCCCACACGAGTTCCGCGTCCGCCGGGATGTCGAGTTCGATCGCGAGCGGCTTCCAGTCCCAGGTCTCGGACAGGAGTTCCGCGCCGGGCGATTGTGTGACTCGTGACTTCAAGCCCTGCGCGTAGATCTTCACGAACGCTGTGCCATGGAGCGAGTCGCCCTTGAGCCAGGCGGTGAGCCGCACGCGCTTGCCGCGCAGCGCTCGTCCCTCGAACGGCTGGCCGACGCCGATGCGGGCCTCCACGAGCCCATCCCAGAAATCCGACAAGCGCAGGCTGTTGCGGCCGGTGTGCGCGACCGTCGAATCGAGCGTGATCTTGGAGCCTTCGTAGGGCGGAATGGCCAGGTCCCACGCGAGCCCACCCTGCTCGAAGCCCGGGTCGGCGTAGAGGTTCTCGCCCTGGGCGGGCTTCGCTGCAGGCGGGGCGGGAAGGAGCGTGAGCGAGGCGTCATCGAAGAACACCTGCCCCGTCCCGATCAGGCCCGCGCGCACGAACAGCACGTTCGTGCCCGGCGGCACGTACGCGCGTGCCTCGCGCTCCACCCACTCCGTGAGCGGTTCGCCGAACTGCGTGCGCTTCCAGCCCAGGTCGAGCAGCGGATCGTCCACCTTGCCGATGCCGAGCCGCTTCAGGGCCTCGTCGTGGTCCACGTTCCAGATTCGCGCCATGCGCGAGGCGGTGTCGTTGTATGCCTGCACCAGGAGGTAGGCGCGGCCCTCGACGCCGTTGTTGCGAGTCCACGCCTTGAACGACGCCACCTTGCCCCAGGCTTCAGGTCCCACGAGCAGCGTCTGGTTCCAGTTGTGCGCCAGCGGGATCGCGGCGCTCCCGTTCGCCACGTTCACCGCCCACTTGCCGCCGTGCACGAGGAACGAATCGCGACCGAAGAACACGGTGGGCAGGTCGGCCGTGGAAGTATCCC
>JAHFBW010000159.1 GCA_023249845.1 Candidatus Eiseniibacteriota bacterium | reverse complement strand
GGGATTGCGGCGACGTGGTCTCGATCCAGGACCGGAGTGATCGGGCTCGGCCGAAGGTCTGCGTCCCCGGCGGCTGCTTCCAGGACGTGATGACGGTCCGCGAATGGGCGCCGCTCGACGGTTGTGACGTCATCCAGGTGAAGACCTACGCCAAGGGCATCGGCATCATCCAGGTAGGTGCAATCAACGATCCCGAGGGCGAGACGCTCGTCCTCATGCAGGTCAATCAGCTGAACGACGCCGAGCTGGATGCGGCGCGAGCCTCGGCGCTGGCTCTGGACAGCCACGGCCCGCAGGTGAACGAGATCTACTACCGGACGCAGCCCGCGTTCCGCGATCGGTCGAACGATCCCAGCCAGCCCATCCCCACCATGTACCAGACGGTCGACGGGTCGGCGGGCGCATCGTTCCGCACGTTCCTCGCCATCGGCCGGAACCCTGTGAAGGGTTCGACGCCGATCTCGTACGGACTCGCCGGGGAGGGCGCTGTGGACCTCGCGATCTACGACGTGGTGGGCCGCAAGATCCGCTCACTCGTCGGCCAGACCGAGGCGGCGGGCAGCCACACCGTCCAGTGGGATGGCCGCGACGATTCCGGGGACAGCGTGGCGCGTGGCGTCTACTTCGCCCGGCTCCGCTCCGGCGCGCTGTCGCTCCAGAAGACGCTGGTGATCGCGCCGTAAGGCGTGCGTCCGTCAGGCCCTCGAGAGCCCCCGGCGCGGAACACGCGCGCCGGGGGCTCTCGCTCGTTCGCCGATCGGCCGCTCCGACCCCCGCTCCCCTCACCTGCGGGGACGGGTCGGCCGATAACGCCGGGGTCCCCGTGGAGGCCCCTATGACCCGACGACTGTTCTTCGTGATGCTTGCCGCGGCTGCCGCCGCGGGTTGCGCCGGTCCCAACAAACTCGCCGAGAAGAGCCAGCGCGAGCTCGCTCAAGGTGATGTGTGGAAGGCGTGGCAGCTGGCCACGCGCGCGCTCGACCGCGAACCCATGAACCCGCGCGCTCGAGAGGCCGCCACGGCCAGCGCCTCGGTCATCTCGGCCGATTGGCAGCGGAAGATCCACGGCCTGGCTACTGTGGACAGCCTGCGTGCCGCCGAGCAAGTGCTGGCGTTCGCCGAGTTTCGCGCCAACGCCGTCAACTACACCACCGTGAACGTGCCCGAGACGTGGGCCGGCGAGGAGCGCACGCTGCGCAACGCCGCGGCGCGGTTCCAGTACAGCGAGGGCCGCGAGGCGTTGGCGGCGAGCCGTCCCAAGGCTGCGTTCATGCGCTTCCACGAGGTCGAGCGCTACGTCCCCGGCTACCGCGACGTCGCCAAGCTCTCGGCCGGCGCCTACGAGAGGGCGATCACGCGCGTGGCCCTGATGCCGTTCTCGAGCGGCGAAGTCGGCTTCGGCCGCGAGGTCTCCGACCGCTGGCGTGACGCTCTGGCGCACGAGATGGCGCCGCCGTCGGCGCAGTTCACCCGCATCCTCGGCGCCGACGCGGTGACGAGCCGCATGAGCGTGTCGCAGTTGGGGCATCTGTCGCGCGACGAGGCGGTAAAGCTCGGCCGGAAGAGCGGCGCGCAGCGCGTCGTGTGGGGTTCGCTCGGCTCGGTGCGCTCGGAGACGTCGCTCCACTTCTTTCGCGACCAGGTCGCGCGCCGCATCGTCCAAAAGGGCGAGGACGGCCGCGACATCGTGCGCTGGGTGGATGTGCCAATCGAGGTCGTCGCCCGGGTACGCGACGTCACGGTGGATATGGACTACGAGGTGGTGTCCACCGTGGACGGCACGTCGCTCGCTCACGAGCGCGGGCCGCGCACGGCGCAGGCTCGAGCGGTGTGGACGTCATACGTGCCCGAGGGCGACGTCACGCACTACGCGCTCGTCTCCGAAACCGTGCGCAGCGCCAATCCGCAGCGCGCGAAAGACGTCGAGACTCGCTGGAAGGCGGTGTGCGGCGAGGGCACGACGCTGCAGCAGGTGCTCACCGCACGGCTCGCGACGCGCGGCGACGCGGGCTACGACCGTGGCGTGCTGCCGCGATTCGTGGCCGGCACGGCGTTCGTGTTTCTCCAGGAATTACCTCCCGCGCAGGATCTGGCACTCGCGGCGCTCTCGGGCGGCTGGCAGCCGCTGCACCGCGAGCTCGCCCGGCTGGACGGCATGGACGACGTGGACTTGGGAGTGGCGCTCGGCGGCGACTGAGTCGTAGGCTCGGCGGTGGTCCGACGCCGGCGTGGTGCTGGGGCCGCGTCGGTGTTCTCCTTCCGCAGGGCTCGACGAGCGCGAGGAGACCGCGATGAAGGGCATCGTTTTCAACCTGCTCGAAGAAGTGGTGTCCGCCGAGCACGGCGAGCGGACTTGGGACGCGCTGCTCGATGCCTCCGGCGCCGGGGGTTCGTATTCCTCGCTCGGCAACTACCCGGACGAGGAGCTGGGGCGCATCGTCGCGGCCGCCTCGAAGGCATTGAATACATCCGACCAGGACGTCGTGCGCTGGTTCGGTCGCAAGGCTATCCCGCTCCTTGCCCGCAGCTATCCAGCGTTCTTCGCTCCGCATCGCCACACGCGCGACTTCCTGCTCACGTTGAATACGATCATCCACCCCGAGGTGAGAAAGCTCTATCCCGACGCGGTGGTGCCAGAGTTCGATTTCGAGATGCCCGCGCCGGACGTGCTGCGACTCGGTTACCGCTCGCCGAGGCGGCTGTGCGGGCTGGCCGAGGGCTTCATCCTGGGCGCCGCGGACCACTTCGGGGAATCCGCCGTGATCGAGCACCCGACGTGCATGCACCGAGGCGACACCGCCTGCACCATCGTCGTGCGCTTCGGCGCGAAGGGTTGAGCGTGGAGTCCCGCCCCCCCGCGCCGCGCGACGAGGTCGAGGCGCTGCGCCGGCGCGCCCAGCGCGAGCGCGAGGCACGCCGGCAGGCCGAGGCGATCGCGGAGTCCGCGCTGCGACAGGCCTACGAGCGGCAGCAGGCTCTCGAGCTGTTGCACGAGATCGCGGCCGCCGCGAATCTTGCGACGTCGTTCGAGGAGGCGATGCGAAAGGCGCTCGGCCAGCTGTGCGCGTTCACAGGCTGGCCGGTGGGCCATGGCTTGTTGCCGTCCGTGGACCCGCCGCAGCGCCTGCGCTCGGCTCGAATCTGGCATCTTGAGGATCCCGAACGGTTCGGCGCGCTCAAGCGCATCTCGGAGGCGACCGAGTTCGCGCCCGGCGAAGGGCTGCCCGGTCGGGTCTGGGAGAGCCGCGAGCCCGCGTGGATCCGCGACATCGAGGTGGACACGAACTTCCCGCGCGCGCGGGCGGGTCACGACCTGAGCGTGCGCGCCGCGTTCGCGTTCCCCGTGCGCGCGGGCGAGGGCGTCGTCGCGGTGCTCGAGTTCTTCGCGGCCGAGCCGCGCGAACCCGAAGCGCGGATTCTCGAGGTCGCGCGCGCCGTCGGTCTGCAGCTCGGCCGCGTGTACGAACGTGACCGGGCCGCTGCGCTGGCGCGCCACGCGCAGGACGAACTCGAGCACCGGGTCATCGAGCGCACGGCGGAGCTGGAGAAGGCGCGTAACGCGGCCGAGGACGCGGCGCGGGCGAAGAGCGAGTTCCTCGCCACGATGAGCCACGAGATCCGGACGCCGATGAACGGCGTCATCGGTATGACCGGGCTCCTGCTCGACACGGCGCTCGACCCCGAGCAACGCGAGTTCGCCGAGGTCATCCGCTCCTCGGGCGAAGCGCTCCTCACCGTGATCAACGACATCCTCGACTTCTCGAAGATCGAAGCCGGCAAGTTCGACATCGAGGTGATCGAGTTCGACCCGCGCTCCGTGGCCGAGGACGTGCTCGAGATGTGCAGCGAGCCGGCGCGGCGCAAGCGGCTGGTGACCGGGCTGCTCGTGGACCCCGAGGTGCCGGTGGCGGTGGCGGGTGACCCCGGTCGCGTGCGACAGATCCTGCTCAACTTGGTCGGCAACGCGATCAAGTTCACCGAACGTGGCGAAGTCGTGATCCACTTGGGCCTCGACGCGGCGAGCGAGGTTGCCGTGCAGCTGCGCTTCGAGGTGAATGACACCGGCATCGGCATTGCCGAGGAGGCGCGCGCACACCTGTTCCAGGCATTCTCCCAGGCCGACAGTTCGACCACGCGGCGCTATGGCGGCAGCGGATTGGGGCTTGCGATCTCAGGTCGTCTCGCGCGCCTGATGGGAGGCGATATCGGCGTGACGAGCGAACTCGACCGCGGCAGCACGTTCTGGTTCACGGTGCGGACCGAGCGACGTGACGAGCTCGAGGATCCGCTCGTGGGAGCCACCGCCGCACTCGAGGGCGCCCGTGTCCTGGTGGTGGACGACTCGCCGCTCAATCGCCGCATCCTCGCGCAGCAGTTGAGCGCGTGGGGCGTCCAGGTCTCGACCGCGTCGGGTGGATTCGAGGCGCTCGCGATGCTGCAGGCTTCGGCGCGCACGCCGGCCCCGTTTGCAGTGGCGATACTCGACGAGCAGATGCCGGAGATGGGCGGTCTCGAACTCGCGGAACGCATCCGCGACCGCGCCGGTGGTGACGCCATCGCGCTGGTGATGCTCACCTCTTCCGCCCGCCAGGGGGGCGCCCGCATCGCCGAGGCCGCGGGTTTCGACGGCTATCTCTCGAAGCCCGCACGCCGCGCCGTGCTCGCGCAGGTGCTTGGGCGCCTGATCTCCAGCGAGCGCTCCTCGTCGCGCGCGCCGCTCGTGACACGGCACACGGTGCGCGAGGCGGCTGACCGCGTGCGGCTGCGCGCGCTCGTCGCGGACGACATCGTCACCAACCAGCGCGTCGCCGCCACCATGCTGGCGAGTCTCGGTTACCGTGTGGACGTGGTCGCGAATGGCAGCGAGGCCGTGGATGCCGTCCGGCGCGCGCCCTATGACCTGGTGTTGATGGACTGCCGCATGCCCGAGGTGGACGGCTACGAGGCGGCCGCGGCCATCCGCGCGCTGCCCGGTGCGTCGGCGCGCGTGCCCATCGTGGCCCTGACGGCGGGCGCGCTCGCGGGGGATCGTGAGAGGTGCTTCGCCGCCGGCATGAACGACTACATCGCGAAGCCCGTGTCACTGCCCGCACTGGTGGACGCGCTGCGCCGCGTGGGGCTCCGCACGAGTCCGAGTGCAGGAGACGACGACTCGGAGCGTGCCGCCGCCTGAGCGCGGCCGCGGCGAGCGGCACCAGCAACCGGAGCGCCACATCGCGATGCAGGGGACCACTCTCGCACGCTTTCACATGGTGCGGAGACGGCGCGCTCGGTAGACTTTCATCGGTCTGACCGGACCTTCCAAAGGATCGTACCCATGCGCGCACCGCACCCCTTGTCGCGTCGTTTCGTTCGCGCTCCGCTGGTTTTCACCTGTCTCGCGCTCGTGTTCGTCTCCGGCGCGAAAGCCACTGCCGCGACGCTCGGCTTCGTCGAGAAGTTCCCGGGTGTGTCGATCCAGGGTTGGGGCGGAGGCGCGCTCGAAGCCAATCCCGGCACGGGCGGCACGGATGGCGCTGGCGACGGCTACTTGAACTTCAAGTCGCCAAACGGTTTTCAGCACAACCTCGGCGTGCGCTCCTCCGAGACGCCCTACCTGGGCAACTGGACCACCGCGAACATCAAGCAGGTGCGTTTGTGGTTGAACGATGTCGGCGCCGACGACCCGCTCGAGATGCATTTCTCGGTCGGCACGTTCACGAACCTGTGGCAATACAACCCCGGGTTCCTTCCGCCGCATGGCCAGTGGGCCGAGTACGTCGTGGACGTCACGAATGCGGCCAACTGGACGCGGATCGTGGGCACCAGCACGTTTGCGAATGCGCTCCTGGCTGTGGAGGTGGTGCACGTGCGGCACGACCACGCCCCGTTCGTCCAGAACCCCGACGACCTCGATGCCGACGTCGGACTCGACCGAGTGCTGCTGACTGACGGACTCGTGGACGTGCCGGTCGGCAGCCGCGTGCCTCGGTCGCTCGAACTCGCGGCGCCGATGCCGAACCCGTCGCGTGGCGAGGTGACGCTCTCGTTCGAGCAGTCCGAGGCAGGCCCGGTCCGAATCGAGATCATGGATGCGAGCGGGCGGCGGGTGCGTCAGGTCGTGCTGGCCGATGCAGGCTCGGGCGCGCGGTCATGGGCCTGGGACGGCCGTGGCGCGAACGGCCGCACGGTGCCGCCCGGCTACTACCAGGTGCGCATGACCGGCCGATCGGGCGGGATGAGCCGGGGGCTCGTGCGCATCGAGTGAGCCCTTGCCGCGCGCGGGCGGGAGCCGCGCGCCCAGGCTCCTCGGACGCCGGCGTGACCGATCTGGTCGCGTCGGCGTCAGTGTCTCGCGCTGTTCTTGCGCGCAGGTGGCGGCGCCGGCAGCGGATGGCTCGACGCATGACTTTTGCGTCAGCTCCCCGCGCCCCGCTCTCGCAAGGAGCACGCATGCTCGCGCGCGTGCGTACGGCCGCGCTTTGGGGCCTGGACGCGTTCCCAGTGGACTGCGAAGTGGACGTGGGCCCGGGGCTCCCGGGATTCGTCATGGTGGGACTGCCCGACGCGACCGCGCGAGAAGCGCGCGAACGGGTGTGGCCTGCGCTGCGCAACGCGGGTCTCGCCCCACCCGACCGCCGCGTAACGGTGAACCTGGCGCCCGCCGATCGCCGGAAGGAGGGCGCTTCGGCGGACCTGGCACTCGCACTCGGCCTGCTGGTGGCCACCGGCCAGACACCCGGAGACCGACTCGGCGGGATAGCCTCGGCGGAGGTGAGCGCTTCAGAAGCTCCTGAACGAGCCGCCGCACTCGGCGAGCTGGCGCTGGACGGCACACTGCGTGGCACGCGCGGCACGCTCACCCTGGCCGAGAGCCTGTGGCGTGCCGGCGCGCGAACGCTTGTCTGTCCCGCCGAAGCCGCGCCCGAAGCCGCGCTCGTCCAGGGCCTCACAGTCCACGGCGTGAACCACCTGACGGAAGCGGTCGGTTGGCTCCGCGGCGATTCCCTCCCCCGCGCTTCGCCCGCCGCGCCCGATCCGCTCGCCGAGCGCGAGGCCGAACTCGCCGATGTGCGCGGTCAGGCCATCGCGCGGCGCGCGCTCGAGATCGCCGCGGCCGGTGGCCATCACGTGATGCTCGTGGGTCCGCCGGGGTGCGGCAAGAGCATGCTGGCGCGCCGGCTGCCCGGACTGCTCCCGCCGCTCGAGCCGAGCGAGGCGCTGGTCGTGACGCGTCTCCACTCCGCCTCCGGTCTCCGCGCTCCCGGTCGTGGCCTCATGGCCACGCGGCCGTTCCGCGCGCCGCATCACTCCGTGTCGCGCGCGGGACTCGTGGGCGGCGGCAATCCGCCGCGACCCGGCGAGCTGTCGCTCGCGCACCGCGGCGTGCTGTTCCTGGACGAGTTGGCCGAGTACCCGCGCTCGTTGCTCGACGCGCTCAGGGAACCCCTCGAGAATGGTGAAGTGGCCATCGCGCGCGCCGGCTCGCACGCGCGTTTCCCTGCTCGGCCGCTCATCGTGGCTGCGATGAATCCCTGCCCGTGCGGCTGGCTCGGGCACCCGAAGCGCGGGTGTCGCTGCGGGCCGCGCGACCTCATGCGCTACGCCGCGCGAGTCTCCGGACCGATCCTCGATCGGCTGGACCTGCAGATTGAGGTGACC
>JAHFBW010000158.1 GCA_023249845.1 Candidatus Eiseniibacteriota bacterium | reverse complement strand
ACACTCCCGAGCTGCTGGACCGCATGCTCATCGTGTCTGCGTCCACCACGATCATGGCATATGCGCTCTACACGATCTGGCCCGCGACCGTGGCCAAGTTCGGCACCGAGTCGCTCATCATGACGGTGCCGGTGGTGGCGTACGGCGTGTTCCGCTACCTGCACCTCGTACGCGTGTCGGAGTCGAGCGAGGATCCGTCGCAGGTGCTGCTCTCGGACCGCCCGATCCAGACCACGGTGTTCCTGTTCGTGGTGCTGGCGCTGTGGATCGTGTACGCGGGGCAGTGAAGACTCGCGCGCGGCCCCGCCGCGTCACGGTGGAGTGCCACGCCAAGCTCAACCTGGGGCTGGCCGTGGGCCCGCTCCGCGCCGACGGGTTCCACGACCTGGTCACGGTGTTCCAGTCCATCTCGCTCGCCGACACACTCGTGGCTGAGCGGAGCGCCAGCGGGTTCACGTTGCGCGTGCGCCACGAGGACGTCGCCACGAATGGCCGCGGATCGCGCGCCACAGAGTCGGACGTGCCGAAGGGCGCCGCGAACCTGGTGCTGCGCGCGGCGCGATTGCTCGCGCGCGAGCTCTCACTCAAGGGCGGCGCGCGATTCACGCTCATCAAGCGCATCCCGTCGCGCTCCGGAATGGGCGGGGGCAGTGCCGACGCGGCTGCCGCCGCGGCGTCGCTGCTCGCACTCCATGGCAGGCGACTCTCTCTCTCTCGCCGGATCGAATACGCGTCACAACTCGGTTCCGATGTACCGTTCGCGATCTCTGGCGGGACCGCGCTCGGGCTGGGCCGCGGCGAGCGGCTGCGCCGTTTGCGCCTGCGTTCTCCATTCAGAGCCATCGTGGCCGTTCCGCGATGGCGCGTCTCGACGGCGGAAGCGTTCCGGCGACACGACGCGGCCAGAAACTCCTTGACACATTGGGAACGCCACCGCAGATTTGCCGTGACCGTTGGGCGACAGCAAGTTGAAGCGCTTTCGCTCACGCGTCGGGGTAATCGATTCGAACAACTTCTGGGACGTCGTCGTCGCGATCTCGAATCGTTGCGCGCAAGGCTGCGTGTGGCGGGACTGCTCGAACCACATCTGACCGGGAGTGGATCGGCGGTGTTCGGGATCGTCCCACGCGGCACTTCGGTCCGGGAGATCGTGGAACGCTTCTCAGGCGACGAGCCGCTCTATGCGGTGCGTTCGGTGGGACGCGGTCTGCGGCTCCGAATCCAAGCGACTTCCACGAGGCCACGGAAGGGCCCTCGATGAAGCCGCCCCATCCAGCCGACGCCCAGGAATGGCGTCGCACACGAGCCAGCTGAACCTCAGGGATGGCTCCGAGGTGAACATCTCATGGTCGAGATCACCGAGGTTCGTGTATCGCTGCGTCACGACGATAAGCTCAAGGCGTTCGTGAGCATCACGCTGAACGACTCGTTCGTGATCCGGGGGCTCAAGATCATCCGGGGTAACAGCGGGCTGTTCGTGGCCATGCCGAGTCGGAAGCGCCCCGACGGCCAGCACCAGGACCTCGCGCATCCGATCAATGACGTGACCCGTAAGTACTTGACCGAGAAGGTGATGGCCGAGTACGAGCGCGAGCTGGCCAACCCGTCCGGCCACCCCGGTACGTCCGAAGAGCAGCACGCCTATTGAGGCCTGGCCGCGGGTCCCCCGCCCGCGGTGACTGGCTCCCGGGCCGCGCCTCGCCAGGCGTGCCGAGGCTCCCTCTCGACCGCTCGGCCGCTCGGTAGCGCACGCGCGCGCAACACGCTGCGTCGTTTCCTCCGCGGTTGACGGGCCTGCTCGCGTCCCGTTATCCTGCGCGCCGCTTTTCCCACACGCAGTTCTCTGGGCCAGCAGCTTTCACCCCGACCCGGACCCGGAGCCTGGCGCGGTACTCGTCACGGACGAGTCTCGCGGCGGGTAGCCCGGCGGGCGGTCCGTGACGGAAACCCCGTTCGTTGGTGGGGCGTGGCCAAGCGGTAAGGCACGAGACTTTGGCTCTCGCATTCGGAGGTTCGAATCCTCCCGCCCCAGCCATTTTCCAGGGGCAGGAGGCTTGGGGCCCGTCTCCTGCTTTTCCCTGAAGCACCCGAGATCACATGAGCGTCGCCGGGAGTGATGCCCGGCGCGCCGTCGTGTCGCGCGCGATTCGCGCGGCATGGAAGTCGTCCCATCCCTCGAGCGTCCACATCGGAGGTCGGGCTTGGATCCCTGCCGCGTATTCGCCGGTACCGCGAGCGAACCGCTCACGAAGGCCATCTGCGAGCGCCTCAAGGTGCCGGTCGGCGACGTCATCGTGTCGCGATTCGAGGACGGCGAGGTCTCGGTTCGCTTCAACGAGAACATCCGCGGCAGCGACGTGTTCATCGTGCAATCCACGAACGCGCCCGCGGATCACCTGATGGAGCTGCTCGTCATGCTCGACGCCGCCAAGCGCGCGTCGGCGCGGCGCGTCACCGCGGTGCTGCCCTACTTCGGTTACGCGCGCCAGGACCGCAAGGACCAGCCGCGCGCTCCCATCACGGCCAAGCTCGTCGCGAACCTCATCACCGTGGCAGGCGCCGATCGCGCGCTCACGATGGACCTCCACAGCGCGCAGATCCAGGGCTTCTTCGACATCCCGCTCGACCACCTCTACGCGGCACCCGTGCTGATCGAGCATTTCACGCGCATTAACCTGCCGAACCTGGTCGTGGTGGCCCCCGATATCGGCAGCGTCAAGATGGCGCGCGCCTATGCCAAGCGCCTCGGCGCCGACCTGGCGCTCGTGGACAAGCGCCGGCCGAAGGCGGATTCGGTCGAGGTCATGAACATCATCGGCGACGTCGAGGGCAAGAACGCCGTCATGTTCGACGACGTCGTCACCACCGCGCGCACGCTGTGCCAGGCGGCGGTGGCCATGAAGGCGCAGGGCGCCAAGGACATCTATGCCGGCGTCACGCACGGCGTTCTCTGTCCCGGCTCGCTCGAACGCGTCGCAAAGTCTCCGATCAAGCAGATCGTCGTCACCGACACCGTGCATCACGAGGCCGGATCGCTCGGCGGACAGGTGACCGTGCTGAGCGTGGCGGGCCTGCTGGGCGAGGCCGTGCAGCGCATCCACGAGGAGCGCTCGCTCAGCTCACTGTTTGTCTGACCGGACTCGTTCGCTTCGACCAGAGGTATGGGCGCGTCGCGCCTCGATGGTTTCGCACTCGCAGTCGGTTCCACGCAAGGGGAGGCAGTCATGGCGGTCATCCAGTTGAAGGGCTCGCGTCGCGAGAGCCTGGGCAAGGGCGGAGCGCGCAGGGCGCGCGCTGCCGGCCAGATCCCGGGCGTCATCTATGGGCACGGCGAGACACCGGTGCCGGTGGCGGTGGACTTCAAGGAGTTCGAGCTGGCGCTGCGCGGCCACAAGGGCGGCAACGCCATCGTCAATCTGAATGTTGGCAGCGGCGACGTGACGGCGCTCCTGCGCGACGTGCAATTCGATCCGCTCTCGCGCCAGATCATCCACCTGGACTTCCAGCACATCTCGCTCACCGAGCAGATCGTGGTCGAAGTCGCGGTGCACTTTGTGGGCACGCCGATCGGCGTCAAGGACGGCGGCGGCATCCTCGAGCACATCGTGCGCACGCTCCAGGTTCGCTGTCTGCCCACCGCGATCCCGCCCAGCATCGACGTGGATGTGACCGCATTGAACATCGGCGACAACCTGCACGTCCGTGACCTTCCGGCCACGGGCTTCGAGATCGTCTCCGAAGGTGACGTGACCATTGCCGCGGTCGTGGCGCCGGCGGTCGAGGAAGTCGCGGCTCCGGTGGTGGTCGAGGAGGGCGCGGTGGCGGCTGCCGCGGCCGAACCCGAAGTGGTGGCGACCAAGGGCAAGAAGGACGCCGAGCCGGCGGTGCCGGAGGCGGCCGGCAAGGAAGCCAAGAAGGAGAAGAAGTAACCAGCCGTGTGGCTGGTCCTGGGTCTCGGGAACCCGGGCGAGCGCTATGCGCGAACCCGGCACAACGTGGCGTGGCGCACGCTGGATCTGCTCGCGGAGCGACACGGCGCGCGGGAAGTCCCGGGACACGCGGCCTTTCACGCGCGTCGCACGACGCTGGCCGGACGCGAGGTCCTATTGCTAGAGCCGCTCACGTTCATGAACCGAAGCGGTGAGGCGCTCATGGCTTGGCGCGAACGGGAGGGAGTGGAATCGCATTTGCTGGTGGTGAGTGACGATGTGTATCTGCCGTTGGGCCGGCTGCGCGTGCGCGCCGGCGGTTCGAGCGGCGGCCACCTTGGGCTCGAGAGCATCGAGGCCGCGGTGGGAAGCCGGGACTACGACCGGTTGCGCATCGGTGTCGGAGCCGCGGAGGACTCGTCCGCGCTCCGGGAGCACGTTCTGGAGGAGTTCGCACCGGAGGAGTCACCGGTGCTCGAGGAAATGATCCGCCGCGCGGCGGACGCCGTGGAGTGTTGGGTGGCCGAGGGAGCGCTCGGCGCCATGAACCAGTTCAATCGCAAGGACGACCCCGGGCCGACCGCCGAGCAGGCGGGTGGCGAACGGGAACGACAGGAGGAATCCGAACCGTGACCAAGTACGAAACGGTCTACATCCTCGAACCGAGCTACGACGAGGTGAAGGCCCAGGAAGTCGCCGACCGCGTCACCGGGTGGCTCAAGGACCTGGGCGCCGAGGTCGTCGAGGTGCAGAAGTGGGGCAAGCGCCGGCTCGCATACGAGATCCGCAAGCGTCGCGACGGTGTCTACACGATGATCGTGTGGAACGGCGGCACCGTGATGGTGAAGGAACTCGAGCGCCGCCTGCGTCTCGAGGAGGACGTCATGCGGGCGCTGACCACCGTGCACGTTCCGCCGGAGCTCTGGCAGGGCATGCCCGAGGCCGAGGCGGCCGTGGCGGCGGAAGAGGGCGACCGCGAGTAGGAAACTCGCGCCCCCGCAGGGAGGTCTCATGACCGAACTACGGCTGCCGGAGATCAATCGGGTCGTCCTTTCAGGGCGGCTCACGCGGGACCCGGACCGGCGCTACGCGTCGGACGGCACGGCCATCACGACGCTGCCGTTGGCGTTCCATCGGCGGTACAAGAATCGCGACGGCACGATGTCGGAGCACACCGGGTACGTGACGGTGATGTGTTACCAGCGCCTCGCCGAGGTGTGCGCGCAGTACCTGCACACGGGCAGCGCGGTGCTGGTGGAGGGCAGGTTGCAGATGCGGGAGTGGGCGAACGCGCGGGGCGAGAAGCAGCATGCGCTCGAGCTTCGTGCGGACTCGGTCCACTTCCTCGAGAAGGCCACGGGCGCCGGACAGACGGCCGAGCCCGGGGCCGCCGAGGATCCAACCTTCTAGAGGAGTCTCCGAGATGGCGAAGGAACGTGAGGGCAAGGGCGTCAAGAAGAAGTACTGCAAGCTGTGCATGGAGAAGGTGGCGTTCGTGGACTACAAGGACGAGAAGCGCCTCGGCCGGTTCGTGACCGACCGCGGCAAGATCGTGCCGCGACGTGTATCGGGCTCGTGCTCGATGCACCAGAAGCAGCTCACCACCGCCATCAAGCGCGCGCGCGTGCTGGCGCTGCTGCCGTTCACCAGTGACTTCTATCGCTGAGACCACGCGGCCCTCGCGGGGGCTGGCCGTGCTTCGCGCGGGGCTGCTCTTCGCGACACTCGCGCTGGCCGCGCTCGCGACGCCGTGGCCGTGGGCTGCGCTGTGGCTCCTGGTGCCGTTCGTGGTGGCGTCGTCGCTGCTCCTCGCGTGGCGCTACGGCGCGGTGGCGCTGACCCTGCCCGCGCTGCTCGCCGTGCTCGCCGGGCTCGCGATCGCGTTTCCGCCCGACGGCGTGCGGAGCTGGCACCTGTTGTGGTTGCCGCTCGCGGGCGCGACCGGCGCGTGGATGGGCTCGCGCGAAGAGGGCGGCGGACCCACTTCGGGCGAGCGCGCGTGGATGCTCGCACCGCTCCTGGCCGCGGCGTTCGTGCTGCCGCTCCTGCCGGGGCTTTCGGGGGCGCTCACGCGCGTCGAGGCGCGCGCGCGTGTCGAAGAGCAGGAGCTGGTGCGCACGCTCGAAGGCGCCGACAAGCCCGGCACGTGGAAGCACATGATGCAGGAGTCGCTGAAACTCGCTCCGGCCGACCGCGTGCGCATGCTCGCCTATCTCGTCCCCAACCTGTTCTTCGCCTGGATGCTGGTGCTGGTCTCGGCGGGCCGCGCGCTCGCGGCGCGCTCCGCGACCTGGCTCGGCTGGCCGCCGCTGTCGCGCGCGCCACTCAGCGCGTGGCGGCTTCCAGATGGCGCGCTCGTCCCGCTCCTCGCCGGGATCGCGCTGGCGTTGTTCGCGGGTGCCACATGGCGGCCCGGCGCCGCGCTCCTGCTGGTGCAATCGGTGCTGGGCTATAGTGTGCAGGGCATCACGGTGGCGCAGTCGCTCCTGCTCGCGCGGGGCGTGCCGCCCACGTTCGTCTTGCTCCTGCTGGTGTTCCTCTTGGCTTTCACCCTGCCGGTGTTCCTGCCGTCGCTGGCCCTGCTGGGCCTCTCCGACGTGTGGCTGGACCTCCGGCGTCTCGAACCGTCCCCACGCGGGGAGGCATAGGAGATTCCCGATGGAAGTGATCCTGCTGGACGACATGAAGGGCGTGGGACAGAAGGGTGCCACGGTCAACGTGAAGCCCGGCTTCGCCCGCAACTACCTCCTGCCCCGCAAGCTCGCGATCCCCACCGGCAGCAAGGCCGCGAACCTCTATCAGGAGCTCGCCCGCCAGAAGGAGTCGCAGGAGGACAAGCTCGTGGCCGCCGCGCGCGCCGAGGCCGCGAGGATCGACGGACTTCAGATCAACATCGCCGCGCAGGCGAACGAGGAGGACACGCTGTTCGGCTCGATCACGAACGCCGACGTGGCCGACGCCTTGAAGGGCGCCGGGCACGACGTCGAGCGCCGGCGCATCGAGGTGCCCGAGCACATCAAGCAGCTCGGCAACTACGACGTGACCGTGCGCTACTACGGCGGCGTCACCGCCACCGTGAAGGTCTGGGTGGTGCGGGCATGAGGCTGGAACGACTCTTCGCGGTCACGCTGGGCGTGGTGTTGCTCGCGGGCGGCGCGGTATCGGCGGCGCCCCGCAAGTCCGGGTCGGCGGCTCGCTCCTCGCGCGCAGCCAACGACTCCGATGCCGTGCTCGTGCGTATCGGCAACGACGTCATCACGCCCCGGCAGCTCGCGGCGCGACTGCAAGAGTTGCCCGATCAGTACCGCGCACAGTACTCGACGCCCGAAGGCCGCAAGCAACTGCTCGACCGGCTGGTCGAGGAGCGGGTGTGGATCCGGGACGCGGAGGCGAACGGCGTCACCAAGCGGCCCGAGCTGCTCATGCAGATCGAGGCTCAGAAACGCGACCTGCTGATCCGCACGCGGGTGAACGAGGTCATGGCGCAGAATGCCCCGCCGAGCGACTCCGAAGCAAAGGCGTACTACGACGCGCACCTGGACGAGTGGAAGACCCCGGCGAACGTGACGCTGAGCCACATCCAGCTCCGCAATGAAGCGGCGGCCAGGCGCGTATTGGCGCTGGCGCGCATGAAGGGGGCGGACTGGAACAAGCTCGTCAAGCTCCACTCCGTCGACACGCTGACGCGCGAGAACGGTGGCGCGCTGGGGACCACGACGCGCGAGGGCGGATTC
>JAHFBW010000157.1 GCA_023249845.1 Candidatus Eiseniibacteriota bacterium | reverse complement strand
CCACTATTGCTCGCCTGTGGTTCGCTCGAGCCACGTCTCGAGGAATCGCGCCACCTCGTCGGGATCGCGAAGCCAGGCGCGCGCGCGTGTGGGGGCGCCCGGTTCGCCCACGCGTACGCCGAATCCTGCCCGCCCTATCGCCTCGAAAACGTCCTCGTCCGTGGTGTCGTCGCCCACGTGCACCGCGAGCGTGCCGGCGGGCTCGCGCGCGAGCAGATCGCGTGCGGCGGTACCCTTGTCGCGACCGCGCGACCGCAGCTCGAGCCCTCCCGCGAACGGTACGAGCATGAGCTGCGCCCCGTCCACGAGCGGCGACCATGCCCGCGCCGCGCGGGAGGTGACGTCCGCCGCTCCCGCGGCATCGAGCCCGCGCGCGTGCAACGCGAGGCTCGACCGCTTGCGCTCGAGCTGCGCGGCGAGGCCCGCGTCACGCGCCAGCCGCGCGGCGCGTTCGAGCCGCGCCGCGACGCCCCGCGGCAACGGGTGACGCACGAGGGGCCCGCCCGGCGCGCTCCACTCCCATCCGTGTTCACCCACGAACGTGAGCCTCACGGGCTCGAGCAACGCGGCGAGATCGCGCACCGGGCGGCCCGAGACCACGACCAGCGTCGTGCGGCCGGACTCGGCGATGCGCTGGAGCAACTCCCGCGTTCGCCGCGGCGGTACGGCGCGGGCCCGATCGGTCTCGAACGGTGCGAGCGTGCCGTCGTGATCCAGCATCAAGAGTCGGGCCTTGGCGAGCGATACCTGAGCCCAGAGTTGCCCCGGGATCCCGTCGAGCGGGCGAATCGCATCAGGCGGTCCTGTCAGATCCATGACGTACTCCTAACGGAATGAGGTGGACCGTGCCGCCAACGTTTCAATAGCCTTCCTGGGCTGTCAACCGACACGGCCGGTCGGGACGGTCGTCGACACGACGCACCAGGCCCCGATTCCCCCACCGATCCGCGGAGGTTCCGCATGCAGGCTGTGAACCGTGCCCGTTCGGCGCTGACCCGTGCTGCGATCCGCGCCCGGCAGCGAAACGAAGGGCCGCCGCGGACGACGCGAGACTCCCTCGCGCAATGGGCGCGCGCGAACGTGCCCGACCGGGACCTGATCGTGCTCTCGAACCGCGAGCCCTACTCGCATCGGCGGAACGGCGATGGCCTGGTGGCGGTGCGAAACGCCGGCGGGCTCACCGTGGCGCTGGACGCCGTCATGCAGGCGCTGGGTGGCGTGTGGGTCGCGCATGGCAGCGGCGAGGCCGACCGCGACGCGGTGGACGCGAACGACCGCGTCGCGTGCCCGCCCGGGAAGCCGCGCTACACGCTGCGCCGGCTGTGGCTCGATGCCGAGGAGCAGGCCGGCTACTACTCGGGGTTCGCGAACAGCGCGCTGTGGCCGCTCTGCCACGTGGTCTACGTGCGGCCGCGGTTCGAGCTCTCCGACTGGGAGCAGTACCAGGCCGTGAATCGACGCTTCGCGGAAGCGGCCGTCGCCGAGGCCGCCGGCCGGCCCGCGCTCGTGTTCATCCAGGACTATCACCTGGCGCTCGCCGCCCGCTACATCAAGGAGGCGCGGCCGGACATTCAGGTGGCGCTGTTCTGGCACATCCCGTGGCCGAATCCCGAGGCGTTCCGCGTGCTGCCGTGGGGCCGCGACATCCTCGAAGGCATGCTCGCGAACGACGTGCTCGGGTTCCACATCCGGCGTCACGCGCTCAACTTCCTGGACAGCGTCTCCGAGGCGCTCGAGGCGCGCGTCGACGTGGAGCGCATGGCAGTGGACCGCGGCGGACGCCGCACCTGGGTGCGGCCGTTCGCAATCAGCGTGGACGCCGAGGAACTGGGGGCACTGGCCGAGCTGCCCGAGACGGTGAAAGCGGCCGAGCGAATCCGTCGTGACTGGAGGCTGGAGGACTGCAAGGTGATCCTGGGCGTGGACCGGCTGGACTACACCAAGGGGCTCTCCGAGCGATTCGCCGGCATCGAACGGCTGCTCGAGAAGTACCCCGAGTGGCAGGGACGGCTGGCGTTCGTGCAGATCGGTGTGCCGTCGCGCATCGAGCTGCCGGAGTACCGTGCGGTGGGCGAGAGCGTTCGTGAATGGACGCAGAAGTTGAACGACCGCTTCCCGCGAGCCGGAGGGCCGACGGTCGTGCTGATCGAGGGCAATCTCGACTTCCGCGAACTCGTGCCCTACTACCGCCTCGCCGACCTCTGCACGGTGACGTCGCTGCACGACGGCATGAACCTGGTGGCCAAGGAGTACGTCGCCGCCTCGCCCGACCTGGATGGCGCGCTCGTGCTGTCGCCGTTCACCGGCGCCGCTCGCGAACTGGCGCGCGCCTGGATCGTGTCGCCCTACGATCGCGAGGACCTGGCGGACAGCATGCACCAGGCGCTCGTGGCGCCGGTCGAGGAACGGCGCGAGCGCATGCGCGTGCTGCGCGAGACCGTGCTCCGCCGCAACATCTTCGACTGGACGCTCGAGGTGCTCGACACCATCGTCGGCCTCGGGCTCCAGACTCCCGAGCCCGCCGCGTCGCCGGCGGCCCCAGCGCCTGCCTCCACCCCCCCGGTGATAGAACCTCGATCCTGACCTCGAGAGGTGAACCATGCCGATCCTCCACCTCATGCAGGCGGTGCCGTGGTCCCGTTCCACGGTCGTGCTCCATGACCTGCTCCAGGACTCCCAGAACTGGGGGCTGCGGCTGCTCGCGGCCGCCGTCGTGATGCTGGTGGGCTGGGGGTTGTCGGTGACGCTCGAGAGCGGCACGCGCGCGCTCTTGCGCGCGCTCCACTTCGACGGCGCCGGCGGGCGCGTGCTCGGCGGTCTCGGGCCCATCGGTATCGAGCCCTCGCGGCTCGTGGCCAAGGTCGTCAAGTGGCTGATGCTGTTCGTGGCGGTGCTGTTCGCGCTCGACATGCTCGGCATCGCCATCGCCTCCTCGGTGGGTGCGCGCCTGGGCGAGGTGGTGCCGCGCATCATCACCTCGGCGGTGCTGCTCGCCGTCGGCTCGATCCTGGCACTCGTGCTGGGCACCGCCATGCGGCGCATGCTCGAGACCGCGGGTGTGCGTGCGGCGCGGATCCTCGGCCAGTTCCTCACCATCACGCTCACGAGCTTCTCCGGGCTCCTGGCACTCGGAGAACTCGGCTTCGCCGCGCAGTTCGTGATGGCGCTCGGCGTGGTCGCGGCCGCCACCGCGGGACTCGGTCTCGCGCTCGCCTTCGGCCTCGGCTGCCGCGAGCTGGCGCGGGACTTCCTGGTCGAGTACCTGCGCGCTCTCGACGAGCAGGAACCGCGGCGGCCCGAATGAGCCTGGAGGCCGCCCCCTACCAATTGCTCGGCGTCTCGCACGTGCTCCAGCCGTGGGGCGAGCGCGTGGACGACCTGGAGCAGCTCCGCGAGCGTCTGGTCGCGGCGCCGCCGAGCGTGCTGTTCGTACACGCGCTCCAGTGCCGGCTGCGTCACGCCGCGGCGGCCGAACTGCCCATGGATGACGTGAGCCATTGGGTCGCGTCCGCAGTGCAAGACCTGGAGACGGCCGAGAAGCTGTGGTTCGCGCTCGCCTCGGCCGAGCCCGGCCCCGAGCCCGCGCGCCGCGCATGGCTCGATGTGCTGGAAAACCTGTCCGGGTCGCGCCGCAACGAACGACGCGGCCCGACGGGAGGCGCGTTCACGTTCCTGACATCGCTCTCGGTGCCCTATCCCTACGGCGACCCGCTCGACGATCCGCGAGAGCTCGTGCAGGCGCTGCTCCGTTCCGACGTCTCCGTGTGGTTCCTGCACCTGCTCGAGGAGCCATGGAATCGCGGTGCGCGGCCCACGCTCACGGCGTGGCTCGACGCGCGCGGTGAGCGCCGGCTCGCGCGCTGGCTCGACGAGTGCGCGCACTCGGGGCTGCCGCTCGAGAGGGCATGCGCGAAGTTCCAACGACGCTGGCGGCTGAGCCAGGTCGGGCGCCGGCTCGCGGAGGGCGGTCGTTCCCGCGAGCCCATGGCGAACGAGACGCGCGAGGCCGCCGCGCTCCTCGCCAAACGGCTCGCCGGCGACGAGAAGTCGTCGTGAGCCTCGTGGAGGTCAACGGCGACGGCTCGCTGCTCGAGGGCTACCGTGCGGTCGTGGGTGACGCGCCCATCCGCGCGCTCGAATCGCTCGCCCGCACGCTGCGCGACCACCGCCTCGTCATGGTGAACTCGACGGCCGTGGGCGGTGGCGTCGCCGAGATCCTGCACCGGCTGGTACCGCTCCTGCGAGAGCTGGGCGTACCCACGACCTGGGAGGTGATGCCGGGCGACGAGCGCTTCTACGAGCTCACGAAGAAGCTGCACAACGCGCTCCACGGCCACGGCGACGCGCTCACGACGACCGAACTCGAGCACTACCTGACGGTGAATCGCCGCGCCGCCGAGAGGCTCCAGTTGGATGGCGACCTCGTGTTGATCCACGACCCGCAGCCGGTGGCGCTGGCCGAGCTGCGCCGGCAGTCGTCCCAGAAGTGGGTGTGGCGCTGTCACATCGACCTGGAACGAGCGAATCCGGATGCGCTCGACATGCTGGTGACGCGCGTCGCACATTACGACGCGGCCATCTACTCGCACGCGGCGTTCATGCCGAAGATCGCGCCGGGCTACCTCGTGCCGCCTTCCATCGACCCGCTCTCACCCAAGAACATCGTGCTCAGCGACCGCGAGATCGACGAGACGCTGGCGCCGTTCGAACTCCCTGATTCGGTGCCGTGGGTGACGCAGGTGTCACGTTACGACCGATTGAAGGACCCGCTCGGCGTGCTCCAGGCGTTCCGACTGGCGCGAAGGCGCGAGCGAGCGCACCTGATCCTCGCCGGGGGCGCGGCGGGCGACGACCCCGAGGGCGCCGAAGTCACCGCCGAGGTGCTGGCCGCCGCGAAGGGGCACGACGATGTCTCGGTCCTGACGCTGCCCCCCGACGCGCATCGCGTCATCAATGCGCTCCAGCGCCGCTCGACCATCGTGGTGCAGAAGTCGCTGCGCGAGGGATTCGCGCTCACCGTGGCCGAGGCGCTGTGGAAGCGGCGCGCGGTGGTGGCGAGCGCGGTGGGCGGCATCCCGCTGCAGGTCCTCCACGAGCGCACCGGGCTGCTCGTTCGCTCGGTGGAAGGCTGCGCCGGCCAGATCGTGCGGCTGCTGCGCGACCCGGCGATGCGCCGGAGGCTCGGAGCGGCCGGCCGGGAACACATCCGGGACAACTTCCTCCACCCGCGAGAAGCCCGGGATTACCTGACCCTGTTCCTGGCTCTCCTCCATGGCATCGCGGCGCCGCGATAGCCGGAACGCCAGATCTGACGACCGCTTGTTGCCACGCAACGCCGTGTGCGGCAATGCGTTGCAAGCGCTATCCTCACCTGGCCGGCGTTTCGGCCACTTTTCCGCTTGGCAACCATGGCCGACTCGCCGATACTGCCTCCGTCTTCGGTTGACCATGGATGTGTGGCACAGCGTTCAGAACCGCCAGAGACCTCTCCGGCGGCTTTTTTATGATGTGTCAGCACCGGGAACGAAGACATCGGTCACAGTGACCGGACGCAGCCGCAGCGTCATCACGCGGTAGTGCGGGCCCTCGGGCCCGGTTTCAAGGAGCTTCAAGTGGCTAGTGGCACCGTGAAGTGGTTCAACGAGGCGAAGGGCTTTGGTTTCATCTCCCAGCAGGGCGGCGAGGATGTGTTTGTGCACTTCTCGGCGATCCAGGGCGACGGTTTCAAGACGCTTGCTGAGGGCGAAGGAGTGGAATTCGACGTGACGCGTGGCCCGAAGGGCCTGCAGGCGGCGAACGTCCGCAAGGTCTAACGCCCGAGGTACCACCTCGCGCCAGAAGGGCGGCGTCCGAAAGGACGCCGCCCTTGGCGTTTCTGGCGGTACGTGGTTCCCGCTCCGCCGGCGCGAAAAGTGATTCTTCGCGAGTTCGCGGCCACCGCCGCGAGAGAGCTCAACCGCCCTTGCGGAGCTGCACCCACAGCGAGAGCTGATGGTCCTCAACGCCTTCGGGAATGTCCTTCGCTTCGCGCCCGATCTCCTCGCCATCCTGCATGAGCACGAGGCTCACCGCGGCGCTGCGCACATCGGCGGGCAGCGACAGCGTCACGACGCACTGCAGCAAGCGCCCGTCATTCTCGAGGTTTGGCCGCGGCAGCCACCAGTCGTCCGTGTCGTTGTTGAGGAACGTGCCACGCCAGGGTGAGCCTCCGACCAGCGCATTCGTCTCTTTCTCCCACATCCGCAGCTCGTAGCTGCCCTCACGCTTGGCCGCCACCTTCACCGACGCCGACACGCGCCCGCCGGTCGTCGAGAACCGCACGATCTTCATGGTCCGCCCTCCCTGTGGAGGCGCGGACTCTAGCCCGCGCGAGCGTCCGGGCGCCAATCGGCGCCACGCGGGTCAATCCGCCTCACCCGGCTCTTGTTCCACCACCCGCGACGCCGCCTTCCGTCTCGCCGCGAAGAACTCGCGCAAGAGCTCCCCACACTCCCCCGCGAGCACGCCGTGGGTCACCGCCACGCGGTGATTGAGCTTCTGCTCGCCGATCACGTCCAGCACCGATCCGCAGGCGCCCGCCTTGGGATCGGTGGCGCCGTAGACGAGCCGGCCGAGCCGCGCCAGCACGATCGCGCCCGCGCACATCGCGCAGGGTTCGAGCGTCACGTAGAGGGTGCAGTCCGAGAGCCGCCACGAGCCGAGCGCGTTGGACGCCGCGCCGATCGCGAGGATCTCGGCGTGCGCGGTCGCGTCGTTCAAGCCCTCGACCTGGTTGTGCCCGCGGCCCACGACTTGACCTTCGTGCACGACGACGCAGCCCACCGGCACCTCGTCCCGCGCCAGCGACTCGCGCGCCTCGCGCAGTGCGGCCTGCATGCCGGCCTCGTCATCGGGCACCCTCATCACCGCCTACTTCGCGCTGCCGCTCGTGTCCGGCGCGGCGCGCGAAGGGAACGCTTCCGTCCAGCGCCGGCAGATCCTGGCGAGCACCTCCGAGTAGGGCGGCGCCGCGCTGGCGTTGCCGACGGAGGTGGTGTTCAACCCCGACGCCTTGATGCCGATGACGTTTGCGTTCGCGTCCTGGTGCGCGCCCTCGACGGTCTCGCTGCTATACACCGTCCACAGCAGCCGCCCGGTGGAATCCACGAGCGCCGCGCGCAGCTGCGCGGTTGTGGACGGCTTGCCGGACTGATCCAGCTCGAGTTCGCGGCGCTCGAGCTGGTCCACGCGCACCGTGAGCAGCGCGCGCGTGCGGGTCACGCGGCAGAGGTATGGCGCGTCGAGCGAATCCACGCGCGGGTCTTTGAGGAGCTTCTCGTTCAGCGCGCGAAGCAGCGAGTCGCCGCCCGCCTTGACCAGGTAATCGCGCACGAGGAACGGCGACGCCCAGCGGTGGCCCGAACCTTTTAGCGCCACCCCCACGGCCACCTCCACCTGCTTGCGGGCCTCGAGGCTGCCGTCGTACGTGACGGGCGGTAGCAGCGCGATGCTGTTTACGGGATACTTCGCCAGGTCGGACGAGGTCCAGAAGCGGTCGCCCGCACCCTTCTTCTCGGCGGCGGGCAGCGAAGCCGCGAACCCGATCGAGAGCACGGCGACGAGCAGTGACGGGACGATACGCGAACGACGCATGTCAGCAGGCCTCCCTGGAGCGGGGAGCTCGAGA
>JAHFBW010000004.1 GCA_023249845.1 Candidatus Eiseniibacteriota bacterium | reverse complement strand
CCGAGGGGTTCGTGGCCTCGACGCCGACGCTGCCGCTGGCGGCGAACGGCACCCACAGCTCGAACGCGCCGGCGCCGTCGGTGAGCGTCGAGTCACACACGCCGCCCGCACAGTTCGCGCTCGTGAGCCGCACGCGTCGCGAGGCAATTGCAGCCTCGCCGGCTCCGCGCACGCCGTCGTTCGCGATTCCGCCACCCGCTCCGTCGTCTCGGAAGACGACGCCGTCCACACGGCTTCCGTGCCAGAGGCCGAAGTCCTGGTTCGTGACGTCGGTGGCGTTGACACTCGCAGCGAGCGAGCCGTTCGCGTTCTGCGTACCGAGCCAGCCGGATGGCAGGCCAGGCGAAAGGTCGGCCGGATCGTTCGAGTCGTCGAGCAGCACGGTCCACGTGCCGGAGGACACGAACGTGAACGCGTAGTCACCGCTTGCGCCAGCCACGGGCACGACCTGCGCGGCTGACGTGCCGCCCGTCGCCACGAGCTTGGCCCACAGCGCCAGGTTGCTGCCCGCCTCGCCAGCGTCCTGCTGCGCGTCGTGATCGGTGTCGGCGTAGGCGGTTCCGGACACGCTCACACCGGTGTTCACGAGCACGACGCCCGAGAACTCCGACGTGCCCGCGACGGCGAGCGTCGCCGTTGACGTGAGCGCAACGCCCACCGCGACGCCGGCCGGCAGCGGCAGCGTGAAGCGGAAGCGGTTCGTGTTGTCTGTGCCCTGGTCCAGGCCGTTCACGAGCGGCGCGTACGCCGACACGGCCGCGTCCTGGTCCGAGGCTGAACCCTCGACCACCGTGGCGAGCCAACTGCGACCCTCTCCGAATCCACTCGCGTCGCCGTCCGAGAGATAGAGTTCGATGGTGGAGCCGGGGCGCGCCCATCCGCTCACGCTGAACTGTCCGTTTGCGAGCGTGGCGCTCGCGAGTACGGGGAAGTTGACGAGCGCGTTGGCGCCTGCGTCGCCATCGCCTGCGTCGTTGCGGGTCACGAACGGTGCCGAACCCGTGGCGGTGTTGTCGGCGGCCGACTGGAGATCGATGCCGATCTGACCCGAAGCCGGGCCGCCCGCGAACGTGGTGACCGTGCCGTTCGCTGAGAACGAGTTGCGCGTCATGGTCCAGCCAGTGGCGCTCGAGACGAGCTGCGCACCCGCGCCGTGGTTCGACTGGACGAGGCAGCGCACGAGCGTGCCACTCGCGCCACCCAGGCGAGCACCGGCATCGACCGCACCCGTGCCGCGGCCATTGCCCCGCACCGTGAGGTTCGTCAGCACGCAGGACACGGTGGCGGAGGCGAGATCCAGTCCCGGGCCGGAGCCGTCCTCCACGAGACAGCGCGAGGCGGTGAAACCGCCGCCCGCGGCAAGCACGAGCTGGCCGAGCGCGGGCGCGGCGGTGGCGTTCCCCTGGAGCACGCAACCATCCACGGTCCAGCCGTTCGATCCCGCGGTGAGCGCGACCGCACTCCCAGCGCCGAAGCCGGCAAGGCAGTCGCGCACCACGCCATCGTCGCCGCCCAGCGCGCGCACCTGGTCGGCACGCGCGCGAAGCGCCGCGCCGGGGTCGGCGAAGGCCTGCGCCGTGGCGCCCAGGACGAGCCGCTCGAGCCGCGCGCGGTCCGCAGCGGCACCGACGCGGATCATCGCGCTGGCGTCGCTCCCCGCGGCCGTGCCGAACGACGTGAGCGCGAGATTCATGAGTGTGACGTCTGCGGCCTGGACGTCGAGCCCCAGCGCCACGCCCGCGGCGCCGCGCAGCTCCACCTCGGGGCCGGCGACCACGGCGGTGGGGAGAAGGTCCACGCCCACGGTGGCGCCGGTCCCGAGAGCGACAGCGTTGGAGTTGCCCACGTTCACGGTCTGCGTCGCGCCGTCCACGCGGGTGAACGCGCCGGTGATCGCGGGCAGCGCCGTGGCGCAGTTCATGCGCACGGTGCCCGCAATGAGCAGGTTCGCGAGGCCGGCGCGAAGTCCCGCGTGCGCGGCGCCGTCCGAGACCATGAACAGCGCGGCCTCGACGCCGGCGGTCTGGCCGCCCTGAGACAGGCCGGCGTTGCCGAGTGCGTTGGCGTTCAGGATGAACTGGCGCAGGCTGCCCTGGCCTCCGTCGTTCGCGTTCACGATGGTGTCGAAGTTGAAGCCGAAATCCACGCCCGCGACCGTGCTCGCGGCGAGCGTCACGCCGCTCACGGATTGCGCCGTGGTGGTGGCCGTCGTGAGCGAGCCGAGCGAGGCGCCGGCCAGGTTAGCGTCGGCGTCCGCGAGCCTCGGAGTCTCGCCGCCCACACGATCCGTGACGGCGGTCAGCGCGGCGACGGCGTCGGTGCGGAGGGTCTGCACCGAAAGCAAGCCGGCGACCGAGCCCGGCCGCGTGGATGCGACACTCGCATTCACAGCTCGCACGGTGTAGAGGCCAGGAGCCCAGCCATCGAGCGAGTAGAGACCCGCAGCGTTGGTGACGGCCGCCCCCTTGTAGTTGCCCGAGGCGTCGTAAAGCTCGACGCGCGCGCCGGCCACCGCCGCGCCGGCGGACGCCGCGCGCGAACGGCCGGCGCCGCCGCCATAGTTCACGTCCTCGAACACCGTGCCGGTGATAGGCGAGGACGACGTGGTCACCAGGGTGGGCTGCTCTCCGGCCACGAGGCTGTCGCCGTCGCTCGACGCGGCGAGCGGCTGGCCCAGCTGCTGGCCGATGCACGCCAGCACGGCCTGGTTCGAGACGACCGTTCCGGTCGGGGCCGGGGGCGTGACCTGCGCGCGGAACACGATGCTCGTGCTCACGTTCACGTCGAGCTGCCCACCGCTCGTGCCATTTGCGCCCGTTCCGACACGCGCGGTGACGACACGGCTCGCCGCGGTGTACTCCATCTGGTCGTCGCCTTGGGCGTCGGTCTTGACGCCGGTGTTGGGCCCGGCCGATACGCGCAGCGAACCCGCGACGTAGGTGAGCGTCGCAGCGAGTGTGTCGCGGATGACGGTCTGGAGCGCGGCGTCCGTGCCGACGTTGCGAGCGCTCACCGTGTACTCCAGCACGTCGCCGGGCCGCACGGAGCCGCCGTTCAAGTCCACGACGGTCTTCCGGTAGTTCGAGGCATCGAACTTCGGTACGAAGATCTCGGTCTTGAAGACCACCGCTCCGGCGTAGTAGCGATCGCTGGCACTCTTGAGCGTCACGTTGGCGCTCGTGCTGCCGTTGCCGAGCACGCCGTTGGCCCCGAGGAGGTCAGCGTCGAAGCCCAGTTGGTTCACGTAGTCGGGGTTCTTGGCCGAGAAGCGCGTGCCCTCGATTGTCACCGTGCTGTTGAACACGTTGTTCGCAGGATTCAGCACGTCGCTCAGTACCGTCGAGTTGAGGATGAGGTCCTCGCCCGTGTGCCCAAGGTCGCCGTCATACGCGATGAACCCGACGCCGGCCTGTACGGTGCCCGAGGGCGGCGTGAGGAAGCCGCCGATGCTCAGGTTCACGTCGGTGCCGGGACCCGTGAAGACATAGCCGTCGGCCACGGTGAGGTTTCGCGACAGCAGCGTGTTCAGATGGTAGACGACGATGAGTCCCCAGCCCGCCCACACGTCACTCCCGGCCGGGGTGGACTCCACGTTGGCGACGGCATACGTGCCGCTCCCAGCCGCGCTCACCTGCGAGGTGACGTCAACGAAGCCCTGGTACGCGGAACCGATGGCGTCCAGCTGCTGTGCCGTGAGCGTGACGTAGGCACCGCCCGGCACGGCGAACCTGGCCGTGTTGCGCCCGGCGGCCGCGGAGGTGCCGCCCCAGTAGAGCCCTGCCCACAGCACGCTCGCGCCCGCGGGCAGCGACAGCGTGGCGGTGCTGGACGCGAACGTGGACGCGTCGGAATCAACGTCCACGTACTGCATGGTGAAGTTCTGGTTGTTCACGTTGCCGGTGCCACCGGCCTGCGCCCCGGCGCACTGTCCGCCGGCACTGCAGGTCATGAGCGTGTTGCCGATCAACGTCACGTCGCCGGCGGTCTGCACGTTGAATCTGGGCGTGATCGTGCGGGCGACCTGCGCCGACGCGGGGGGTGTGAACAACGTGAACGACGCGAGCATCAGGAACGCGGCGAGGCTGCCGACGAACAGCGTTCGCAGTAGCCGGGGCGGGGGGGTATTCGGCCCTGGAGGTGCCTGGCGGCCGTCGGGAGCCAGGATGGCGGAGACGGACGCCAGACAAGTGAGGAGGGCGCAGGAAGCGCCCGACGAGCGTCCTCCAGGGCCGAATGCCCCCTCGCTCCGGCTCCACAGCGATGCCGTCCGAAGCCAGCCTGGCCGCACACTCGACTCGCGCTTCACGGTCTCGCCTCCTCGCGGCGGAACAGGTTCTCGTCGAATCGCGCGCGGAAGCGGAGGTAGCCGCCCGTGCGCGTCCATTCGTCGGCGGTGAGCTCGTCGTCGCGATAGCCGAAGCGGTTGAAGCCGAGCGAGAGCCACGTGCCTGCCGGCAACTGACGGCCCAGCTCGGCGCCCAGTCCGTACTGCCGCTCGGCGAACGAGCGGCCGGAGAGCACGCTCGCGGAGACACCCGCGTCCCACGCGCGTGCAAAGTCGAGCAGCACGCGACCGTGCAGCCACTGGGCGCCGCCCGACGAGGTGAGGCCGTCCGCCTCATCGCGTGTGAGCTTGCCCGCCCACGCGAGGTTCGTGCTCAGGCCGCGTGCGAACCGGCCGGTGCCGTTCAGGCCCACCACGTTCGCCGTGCGGCGCAGGCGCTGGCCCGCGCCCGGGGAGCGTTCGTACAGGAACTCCCAGCGGGTGAGCGCGTCCCACCGCCCGAACGGGCGCGGCGTGCTACCGGGGTCGCGGAACGCGAGCGCCAACTGCAGCTGCTCGCGCGCCTCGCGGCCAGCCCCGGTGAGCGAACCGCCGAACGTGAGCGCGTGACGGCCGAGCGCCACCCACGAGCTGTCGAGCTTCACGGCCGCCGCCATGGTCTGGAGCACCTGGTCGGCAGCACGGCTCGAGCGCACCTCCATGCGTGCGGAACCCTTCCAGCGTGCATCCTCCGCCCAGTCCATGCTCCCCGACAGCGCCGTGCTCGGGCCTTCCGCCGCGCGCGGACCGCTCAAGGGGTTCACGCGCTCGAACGATCCCCCGACGCGCATCCCGCTCGCGAGCCGCCACGCGTTGCGCAGGCCCACCGCCGCCTGCGCGTCCCGCCCGGCGAACGCATCCTGGAGCCGGTACTCGCTGAACACGTGCGCATCGTGCGCGAGCGAAGCATCCACGCCGGCCACGGTGGCGAGCCGCTGCTCGCCCGAAGTCAGCGACCACGGTCCGTGCAGCGACGACGCCAGCTCGTGGCGAGCGTAGGCACGACCACGCGCGCTGAAGCGATACTCGCCGCCGATCGCCGCGAGCTGGCGGTCGGCGAGGCGCGTGTCCTGTTCGAACTCACCGTAGCCGCTCCACTCGGGATGTCGCGGCCACTGGCCCAAGAGCCGCGCGCGCACCGAGAGCAGGAGCGGTTCCTCGCTCGCGTTCCGGCGCGATTCGCCGGTCACGCGCACGCCCACCTCGCCACGCCACGCCGCGGACAGCGTGCGATCGAGGCTCGTGAGCAGTCCGCCGCGGCGCGCCTGCCCCGCGGCATCCGCACTGAATTGCGCCTCGGCCGTGAGCCGCGTGCGCTCGGCCAAGCGCGTGGCGAATCGTCCGCCCGCCTCGCTGCGGCCTCCCGCGAGTCCGGCGCCGGGATTGCGGAAGCCCTCGGCCGCCGTCATGCCCCAGAGCCGGGCCTGCGTGTGGGCTCCGTCGTGACGCAGCTCGGCGCGTCCGGCATCACCCACGCCGGACGGTTCAAGGCCGCCGGCCAGCAGGCGTGTGGCCGCCCACTCGCCGATGAGCGACGTGCGTGGTCCCAGGCGCACCGTCGTGGACACGCCGCGCAACTCGAACGGCTGCGCGGGATCGTGGTCGTCCACGTACGTGCCGCCCAGGACGAGCCGCGGCCCGACCCGCTGGTGCACCTCTGCACCGTGCACCCACGCCGGCGCGCCGCCCTCCGGGACCTCGTACGTGACCCGAACGCTGACCGGATTCATCGCCGCGTCCACGCTCGGCACGGGCGAGCGGAACAGCAGCCGTCCGCTCTGCGGATCGAGTTCGTAGTCCGTGAAGCGCTGGCGCAGATCGGAGGACAGCACCACCGCGGGCTGGTCACGGTCGCGCACGATCACCTCGACGCGCTCGCTGTTCTCCACGAGTGGCGCGCGCGTGAGTTGATAGGGGCCCGACACGCCGCGGCCGGGAAGCTCGTCCACCGCATGGCGCGAGCGCTCGCGGCTGGTGAACGCGCGACCTCCGTTATCCTCGCCGCCCCACGCCGCGGCGGCGCCGGTCAGACTCCGCGCGTAGTTCGCGAGCGACGACGCCCCGGCGCCGGGATTCCCCGAGCCGCCGGTGGTGAGATCGCCGTAGAGCAGCGACGCGTCGCGCCGGTCGAGTCGCGCATAGAGCCGGCCCGTGGACTGCGCGTCGTAGCCGCGGACCGAGGCGTCTCCCTGCACCGGATAGCCACGATCCACCTGCATGTCGCGGAACTGCCGCAGGTTTTGCGGGCGGTCGGAGTCGTAGCCGAGCGTGAGCTGCATGTCATCGCGCACGCGGCCCTTCACGAACAGCGCGCCCCGTGCACCGGCGCTGTTCCGGCCGTCGCGCGACTCGGCGAGGAACTGCTCGATCGGCTGCTCGAAACCCGTGCGCGGCAGCGAACCGTGCGCCGGGCGGCGGACACCCTGCACGCTCACGACGCCCTCGACCGAGCCCACCGCGAGCAGCGGCCGCATCTCCGGCACGAACTCCACGAGCGCGGCGGTCTGGATCGCCCCCGACCTGGCGGTGATGCGCGCGCGTCCCGGCGAGGCCGGGGCCACGAGCGGCACCTCGACGATCCCGCCTTCCACCGCCACCTGCACGCCAGCCTGCGCCGGATCCAGATCGCGCACCGCGAGCCGACCGAGTGAACTCTCGAGCGTCACCAGCGTGCGCACGCCCACGGGCACGCCGGCGGAATCCGTGGCGGCGAGCGTCAGGAGCGCCGCGCTCCGGCCGTCGGCGGACGCGAGCCTGGGCCCCGAGAGCACCAAGTTGCCGAGCGACGCCGGCACCACGACGCGCACCACGACGCGGCCGCGCGCGTGCGGTGTGGACAGTTCGAGCTGGTTTCTGCCCGGGCGTAGCGTCACGCCCACGTATTCCCACGCCTCGAGACCGGCGCGCGGCGCGGTGACGCGCCGTCCCACCCGCGACTCGGGTACGCGCTCGCCGTTCACACGCAGCGAGAACGTCATGCCGAGCCGACCCTTGACGCGTACGGCGAGCTGCGTGGTGGCGACGGTGTCGAGATCCGAGAGGGCCACGAAGCCCAACTCGGGGTCGAGCGTGGGGAGCAATTGCTCGAGCGAGGCGAACACGGCCGCGGGCGAGGTCGCGGAGCTCGCGAGCGGCGTCGGCCGTCCCTCGGACGACTCGCGCTCGCCGGTGGCGATCGCCGACGCCGGGAGGGCGCGCGGATCGCCGCTCCGCAGCCGCTGCTCGGGGCTCGTGACGCCGCGTGCCAGGGCGCGAGAGGCTTCGTCGCGCATCGCGGCCGCCATGCGACGATCCTGCGCCTCGCGCATCGTCGTCGTGTCACCCGTCACGACGAACTCGGCGTGCACCAGCTCGCCGCGCGTCAGGTCCACGAACCGGAGGCCGGGCGTGCCCGCATCACGGCGGTCGATCGCCACCGGCCGCGCGCGCGGCGGCAGCGTGGTGCGATCGAGCTTGATCGCGTGCGTCCTGGGCGTGACGCCGGTGAAGCTGAACCGGCCATGCGCGTCGGTCACCGCCCACGTGCCGTCGTCGAGGAAGAGCCGGACGCCGGCCAGGCCGGCCGGATCCCCGCTCTCACCCGTGCGCACCGAGACGCTGCCCACGATGGCGCCCTCGTCGCCGAACACGTCGCCACGGACGCGCACGCGCGCCGGCGCCGCGTTGGACGCGACGTCCGTGACCGCGGCGCGCGCCGTGGCCTGCGCCACCGCCAGCGCCTCGCCGGTGGGCGCACCGGCGCGCACGCGCACGCGGAGCACGAACTCGTACGTCTCGTGCGGTGCCAATGCGCCGATGCCGAACGAGAGCGCGGGACCGGCGTTCGTGGCGTCCACCGCGGGCAGCCCGGTCGGGCGGGCGCTCGAGCCCGTGATCGCGATCGCTCCGCGCGCCGAGCCGCGCAGGTAGGCGAACCCGCTCGGCAGCGTCTCGCCTAGCGTCACCGTGGTGAGTGCCGAGTCCGACCGGTTGGCGATGCGTACGCGATACTCGAGCTCGTCGCCCCACTCGACCTCGGGCCGCGACGCCGTGTGTTCCACGAACAGCGCGATGGGCCCCAGTGCGTCCACCGGCACGTCCACCGCGATCGGCGCGAGCGAGTCCGCCGCCGTGAACACACCGCCGTAGGACGCGGCGACGTCGGTGAGATGCCCGAGCGGCAGTGCGGCCGCGCCCATGCGCGACGGGAATCGCCACGGCTCGGGCGGGGACACCTCGAGCCGGTACGTGCTGCGCGGCACGAGCGGGAACGAGTAGCGGCCGAGCGCGTCGGTGACCAAGTCGGCGGGGCTCGGCGTGACACCGTCGCCGGCGAACACGCTCGCGAGGCCACCCGGCACGCCGCCGTTGCCGGCGCCGCTCACGTCCACGAGGCGCACGCGCACACCGCCAACGGGCGCGTCGGTCTGTGACTCGTACACGAGGCAGCGCGGGTCCACCCACACCGACGCGGTCGTGAGCACGCTACCGCAGCCCGGGAGCTCCGCGGTGATGAGATCGCCGCGCGTCATCGCGAGCACGCCGTCGCCCACCGCAGACGTCCCTGTCCCGGTGAGCGTGGGGGCGCCCGGCACGAGCCGGAACAGGCCGGAATGCGGCGCGGTCTCCACGGCGTCGAAGTTCTCGTGGTCCCCCGTCGCACGCGAGCGGAGCGTCAGGCGTACGGTCTCGATGCGAGCTGGGTCCAGGTCGCAGCCCCGCGCCAGAGCCTGCACGAAGAGCGGTGCCGCGAGTGCTGCCAGCCGGGTGATGCGCTGGTAGTCCGGCGCGTCGCAGAACGTGAGCGCCGGGAGCGAGCCCACGGTGGGCGTGCGGAGCGTGTCCGTGACCGCCGCCCACGCACCTTGGGCGAGCCCTGTCGCCGCGAGCCGCACGAGCGCCAGCGCGCCGAGCGGCGCGACCGCGGGAACGCCGAGCGTGAGCAGCACGTCGGCGGAGTCGCCGGCGGCGAGTGTCAACACGCCACCGTTCGCGACCGGCGTGTCGCCGGCGCCGGCAACACCGTTCCGGTCGCGATCGTGGAGCAGCGAGAAGCTCGCCGCGTCGAAGCCGTCCAGCGCCAGGTTCGTGGCGTCGAGCCGAAAGTCGCTGGCGAGGTTGCCCGTGTTCACGAGTCGGTGCGCCAGCGTCACGCTCGTGCCGGGAGCACCGAGGCCGCCACGGTCGGGACTGAGCGTCACGCGTTCCTGGCCCTGCACGACGGCGCGCACGACGTTGCTCGGTCCCGAGAACGGCGAGCCGGACGCGTCCACCGCGGTGATGCGCGCGACATTGTCGATGCGCGTGCCGGCGGCGGGCGCGGCGGTGGCCGCGGCGGCGGCGACCCCGGGAAGGGCCGCGCTGGTGAGCAGCATAATAAACGCGCACACACGCGCGCGCGCGTGAACGCGAAGAACTCGCTCGAGCCAGGTGATGCCACGGGACATGCGAGAACCCCGGAAGCCCCGCGAGCGCCGCCCTCCGGAGTTCAGTTCCGGAGTGACGGCGTCGCGAAGCGTTGGGAGAGGGCCCCCGTGAGGGGGCCCCGGCAGGCGACGAGGAACGTCCTGCTCCCCGCCGCACGGATGTCAGATCATGGGAACTCGATGCGAACGCTGAACCGGATCGTCACCGAGGCTCCGGGCGCCAGCGCGCCCAGCGTGGCGGTGATCGCGCCGGTGGCACCGTCCGCGGGCACGACGATCGAGCCCTGCGAGCTGAACGCCGAGGCGGCGTTCGACGACACGGTGTAGGCCGGCGTCGCGTCGTTGATCACCAGTGACGACACCGGCGTCGTGCCGATGTTCGTGACCGTGATCTCGTAGCGGATGCACGCGTTCGGCACCGCTCCGGTGGTGAGGTCCAGCGTGGTGAACGCGCCGTCCTCGGTGCCATCGCAAGCCGCGTCCAGCGCCTGCGTCTTGACGATGGTGACCTGGCCGTTGATGACCGTTGTGGCGTCCTGTGCGAGACCTGCGCCCGGCGCCGGATCCACGAAGCCCACGTTCACCGTGCTGGCCGTGATGGTCGTGGTGTTGACCGTGCCGAGCGGCGAACCCGCTGGGGCGAACACCTGCACGAAGACGCGCAACGTGGCGCCGGGGGCGAGGCCACCCATGGACGACAGCGTCGTCAGGGGCAGGTCGCCCACGTCGAACAGCCCGCTGCCGTTCGTGTCCCAGTAGAGCGCCGAGTTCCACGACACCTGTGTCTCGGCTGTGGCGAACGACACGGTGCTGCCAACGCCGTCGCCCTCGAGCACGTTGCCGTTGTTGGCCAGCGTGTGCGTGTAGACCACGTAACCACCCGGCAGGACCTGCGCCGTGTTGTTCGGTGTCAGGGCCAGCGCGCGTGACGCGGTGACGCCCACCTGGTCATGGATGACGTCCTGGGTGAGGGACACCGGAGAGTGCGCGCGGAAGTAGATCTCCACGTCACCGCTCGCGAAGCCCGCGGCCACGCCCACGTCGGCGTAGACGAGCATGTTGCCACCGGCCGCGATCGGCCCGGTGCTGGTGATGACGGCGTTCGAGCCGTCGCGGAACGTCACCGTCCATCCCGCCGGCAGCGTGAGCGACGCGAACGTGCCCACGGTGCTGGCCGCGAGGTCATACGCGTCGGGCTGCGCGCTGGTGTTGTTGACGTACAGCGTGAAGCGGGCGGTGTTGCCCGAAGCCACGACCTGACGGTCCACGAACGCACCTTCCGGACCCGTGCCGGCGCCCGAGCCGCCGGGAAGCGCGGCGTTGTTCGTGACATCCACCGTGTTCGCGGTGATCGAGGTGAGGACGTCGAGCGCGGTCGGCGCCACGAGCGGATCGGTGGCCGACGTGGCGGTCTTCGAGACCTGGTATGGGCCGCCGGTGGCGCCCGCCGGCAACGTGACGCGCAGGATGACGTTGTAGCTGGCGCCGGGAGCGAGCGGGCCCACGTCCGGCGTGAGGTTACCGTTCGAGTCCGTGAGCGGCGTGACGCCGTCGCTCTGGAAGAGCTGCACGATGGAGCCGCCCGGGAACGTGCTGCCGGCGGTCGAGATGTCGAAGACGTCGGCGCCGTTGCCGGTGTTCGTGAGGACGTTCGTGAACGACACCGTGCCGCCCTGCAGCGCGCTCGGCACCACCTGACCGATGAACGTGGCCGAGGCGGACTGGTCCACGGTGAACGGCGCCGTGTTCGTGAAGAACGGGCCGACGTCGGCCGCGCCGTCGTTGTAGGCGAAGCGCGCGGTGTTGCCGATCGTTTGCGGCGCCAGGCCCGCGTTCACCGTGACGTCGAAGGTGACGCTTCCGGACTGGCCGGGCGGCACTTGCGTAACGATGGCCGTGACCGCACCCGGCGTCGCGGCATTCCAGTCGTAGCGGATCGAGTTAGCGCCCGCCGTGTGCGTGTCGGACGAGTCCGCGTCGGACAGCACCGTCGCGCCGGTGGCGCTCCAGCGGCCGCTGCCGGCCACGTACGTCATGCCCGCAGGCACGAGGTCGGTGAGGCGCACGCCGGCGGCGGTCGCGTTCCCCGAGTTCGTATACGTGAGGGTGTAGGTGTACGGGCCGCTCGGCGATGCGCCGTTTGCGGCGCTCACGGCCTTGGTCACGTTCACCACGGCGTTCGTGGACACCGTGACTTGGTCGGTGTTCGACGCCGTCTGACCCGCGTCGAACGCGCTGGCCGCGTTCACGGACAACATGCCGACATTGCCGGAAAGCGCCGTCCCGGGTACCGAGCCCACCGCGACGAAGCGGTAGGACGCGCCCGCGGCGAGCGGACCGGTCGTGGTGACGGGCGTGAAGTTGTCGGGCACGCCGTTCCCGTCCGCGTCCACGTAGAGCACGAGCCCGGTGAGGTCGAAGTCATCACCACCCTGGTTTGCTCCGGAGAGCGAGAACGAGTCCGTGCCATTGCCCGTGTTCGTGAGCACGTGCGGGAACACGGCCTGGCCGCCGGGCGCCGCGACGCGGAGGCCGTTCGCGGTGAGTGTCAGGCTGGCGACCTGCTGCACGATCGTGTTCACCGAGTTCGACGACACGGTGTAGCTGTTGGAAGCCGCGTCCTGGTATGTGGCCGTGGCCTGGTTACCGATTGACGTGCCAGCGGGTGGGGCGGCGAACGCGTGCCCCGCGAGCCCGGCGAACACACCCACCGCGAGAGCGGTGCGCGCCCAGCCGAGCGGCGACTTGACCCGCTGGCGGACGACACCAGCGATATGTGGGGAGATCATTGGAAACACTCCGGTGGATGGGTCCGGTGCGTCCCCGTTCGGTGTGCGCGGCGGGCGGATGGGTCCCGCGCCACGTCCGGGAAGTGGTTGATGACGGGACTGCGAAACCTCACTGCGTCTCGACAGCGACCTGCGTGGGCTCGACCTTCACGCGCGCGGTCACGAGCCGGCTCTGGCGAGCGGGCAGCGTGCCGAGCGCCCAGCGGAGCGCGCGGTACTCGGACACCGGCACCTCGCGCACGACGGTGCGTCCGTCGGCGGTACGCACGCGGCGCGTCAGCGGAACCGGCGCGAACGTGCGGCCATCGAGGCTCGCCTCGACGCGCTTCGGCGACGCGGTGCCCGGCACGTACTGCGTGCCGCGCGGGATCGGCAGCGTGGCCGCGAGTCCCCTGGCGTCACCCGTGCCGTCGTTCTTGTAGCGCGCCTGGTACTCGAGCACTTCGCCCGGCCGCGCCTGGTCGGCGGAGGCCAGCAGTTCACGGCCCTGCGCCTTCGTGACGCGATTCGCGGTGAGTTCCACGGTGACGCCGCCCGCCGCGAACACGACGGACGCCGCGAGTGCGGTTCCCGTGAATGCGAGGGCAAGCGCGAGACGGATGGAGCGGTGCATCGCAGGACCTCCCTGTCGGTCCGCAAGGGCGGACGATGGCAACGCGGCAGCGGCGCACGGTGGATGGGGACCGTGAACGCACGACCGGGCGAGGTTCCGTCCATGGAGCGCGAGCGAAGGGCGGATCCATCACGGGCATGCGGCCAGAGGCCTGTCCCGGGATGGCGGAGCCTGCCGAGAGGCGTATCGGCAGGCGAATGCACGGGCTTGACGAGGATGTGAGCTGGGGCGGCCGCCCCAGCGCTCATGCCGCCCGCTGCCTCCGGTACACGCGCAGCGTGCAATCGACGGGGCCGAGCTTCGCCTCGGCGGAGACGGCCTCGGACTCCTTGCCGGCGCGGATCGGATCCTTCACGTACATGGGAAGCCCCAGGTGCAGCTGGCCGTCTCGGCCCGCCATGCTCGCCTTCACCTTGCCGGCGAGGATGTTCATGACCTCGGAGAGGCCGTCCACGACGTCGCGGTCCGAGAGCACCTCGTCCTGGCGCAGGCCGAGCAGCGCGCGCGCCAGCGCGCGGCACTCCGGAGGAGAGGCCGAGATCCCGAGGTGCACGGCGTTGTGCGGGGAGAGGATGGCGATGTAAGCACCCGGCTCGCTAGACTCCTCGCCGCGCGCCGGGACCGACTTGGGATCGAATCGCAGCGACGTGCGCGCCAGCTCGTCCGCCGCGCTTCGAAATGTCTTCAGCCATTCCTGGATGGGGATGATCTTGGCGCTCATGTCTCGCTCCTCTCTTCCAATCGTTATCGGCGGCCTCGGCGCCGGTACACCACCGTGCGCTCGAGGGGAACGCCTTCGAATGTGTCGTCCATGGTGAGCGTGGTCTCGCCCGAGCCGAGCACCAGGATGCCGTCTGGATGCAGCGTCTGAGCGAGCCGGCGCAGCACGCGCTGCCGCAGCGCCGGTTCGAAGTACAGCAGCACGTTGCGCATGAGCACGAGGTCCATCTGCGGCAGCACCGGCCAGGGAATCGCGAGATTCAGCTCGCGGAACTCGACACGGGAACGCACCTCGGGCTTCAACTCCCAAGCGTCGGTCGTTTTCCGGAAATGCCGTACGAGGTTCGTCACCGGCAGGCCGCGGTTCATCTCGATCTGGCTGAACATGCCGCCGCGGGCGCGCTTGAGGATGGTCTGCGAGAAGTCCGTGGCGAGCAGCTCCACGTTCCACCCGGCGAGCAACGGGCCCTGTTCTTGCAGAAGCATCGCGAGGCTGTAGGGCTCCTGTCCGCTCGCGCAGGCAGCGCTCCACAGGTTGAGCCGGCGCACTCCAGAGCGACGTTCGAGCAGCTCGGGCAGGATGGTCTCGCGCAGCTCCTCCCACAGGTGGGCGTCGCGAAACCACGACGTCTCGGAGATGGCGAGCGACTCCACGACGAGCCGGTGCAGGATGCCCCAGCTCTCCTCGGTGCGGAGCGCTTCCATGACCTCGGGCAGCGAGCCGATACCCGTCTCGGTCGCGAGCGAGCCCAATCGCATCTCGACGAACGCGTCGCGGCTCTGGTCCAGCACGACACCCGTGCGCTCGTGGAGCAGGCGGCGGAGATAGGTATGATCCGCCTCCGTGAGCGCGTTCAGGCGGCGATCGGACGCCGGGCCGAGGCTCACGCCGCCCGGTCGCGAGCGCCGCGAGACCGCGTGCGCGAGAGGATTTCGGAGCCGAGTTGCGTGAGCGGTAGCACGGCGTGCGCGACGCCAGCGCGCGCGATGGCGCCAGGCATCCCCCAGACGATACTCGAAGCTTCATCCTGCACGATCACGCGACCGTGTGCGGCGTGCACGGCGCGCGCGCCGGCCAGGCCGTCCTGTCCCATGCCCGTGAGCACCACGGCGAGCACGCCGGAGCCGAACACCCGCGTGGCGGAGCGGAACAGCGGATCCACCGACGGGCGGCAGCCGTTCTCCTCGGGGCCGTTGTCGAGCCGGAAGCGCGCGCGCGCGCCCTCGCTCTCCAGGACGAGATGCGTGCCGCCCGGCGCCAACCACACGGTGCCGGGGGCCACGGTCTGGCCGGCCCCCGCGAGGTGCACGGGAAGCGGGCAGTTGCGCGCGAGACCGTCCGCGAAGAACGCCGTCATCTCGACCGGCATGTGCTGCACCACCACGATGGGGAGCGGGAAGTCCGGCACGAGCTCGCTGAGCACCGCCGCGAGAGCGCGCGGCCCGCCGGTGGAAGCACCCACGACGACGATGCTCGGCGTGGGCTCGCGTCCGGACGGCCGTGCCGCCACGGGCGTGGGCCGGACCTGTGCCGCGACGACGCTCGGCAGCCGTAGCGGACGAGGAGGCGAGGCCTCCGGCGCCAGCGCGGGGCCCGCGAGCGCGCGCAGACGCGGGAACAGTTCGCGGCGCAGGAACGGGAGCAGCTCCTCGGAGGACAGCCCCTGCGGCTTCAGCACGTAGTCACTCGCGCCGCGCCACATCGCCTCGAGCGTCGCTTCGTTGCCGTGGCCCACCGCCCCGCTGAACACCACCACCGGCAGCTTGGGGTGCTCCGAGCGCATGCGCGACAGGAACTCGAGGCCGTCGAGCACCGGCATCTCGAGGTCCAAGACGATCACGTCGGGCCGCGAGCGCGCGAGCAGCTCGAGCCCGAGCAGGCCGTTCGGCGCCGAGCCGCACACGTGGAAGCCGGGCTCGGCCATGAGTGCGTCGCCCAGCGCGCGGCGTACCGCGACGCTGTCATCCACGAGGAGGACCCGGATCTCGCTCATGCGGGCGGCGCCCTCAGGCGGCCTTTTCCTCGGGATCGAATCCGAGCAACAGCAGCTTCTCGCGCAACGCGGCGCGATCGAACGGCTTCATCAGGTACTCGCTCGCCCCGGCCTGCAGCGCCACCTCAACCTGCTCCATCTCGCTCTCGGTGGTCACCATCATCACCGGGATGTCGGCGAAGTCCGGATCGGCCCGCAGCCGTTCGAGTAGCGTGCGGCCGTCCATCTCGGGCATGTTCCAATCAAGCAGGATGAACGACAGCCCGGGGATCTTGGGCGCTTGGACGAGCGCCTCGAGGCCGGAGCCCGCCTCGTGCACCTCGAAGCCCAGCTCGACCAGGTACTTCGCGATGATGCGGCGCATCGCGCGCGAATCATCCACCACGAGTGCTTTCACGAGATTCCTCCCACGGTCGATGGTGTCGGGGGTACGGCGGGTTCGGGTCCCTCGAGCCGCCCGGCGATGCGGCCAAGCGTGGTGGACAGGCGCACGAGGTTCGAAGCGATCTCCTGCGCGGAGTGCGCGTGGACGCGAATGCGCTGCACGCCCTCGGCGACGGCCGCGCTGTCCTCACTGATCGTGACCACGCCACTCGCGGCCTGGTTCAAGTTGCGGCTGATCTCGTCGGCTGTGCGCAGCTGTTGCGCCACGGCCTCCGCGATGGTGCGGGAGATGAGCGCGATGTGGTGGATGGTGCCGCGGATCTGCGTGATCGCCTCGATGGCCTGGGTGCTGTCCGTGCGCACCCCTTCGAGCGTGTGCGTGACCTCGGCGGCCGCGGTGGAAGTCTGGTGGGCGAGCGAGCGAACCTCGTGCGCCACGACCTGGAAGGCCCGGCCCGCCTCGCCGGCCCGAGCAGATTCGATGGCGGCGTTCAACGCCAGCAGGTGTGTGCGCCGCGCGATGGTCGAGATCGCGCGCACGACACCACCCGCCCGCTCGCTCACCTGGCCCAGGCGCTGAATGCGCTCGGCGGCGGAGTGGGCTTCCTTCTCGGCAGCGGCCGCGATCGCCGCCGCTTCCGAGGTGTTGCGCGAGATCTCGTGGATGGAGGCGCCCATCTGCTCCACGGCCACGGCCACGCTTCCCACGTTACCGGCAGTCTGCTCGGCCGCTTCGGACACCCCTTCGGCCTGGCGCGCCGTGCGCTCGGCCTCGTTGTCGCACTCCCAGCCGTTTCCCGAGAGCTGCTCGGAGGCGCGGGAGAGTTCATCGGCGTGGCGGCGCAGGCCGGTCACCGCGGACGGGCGGGGATCCGTCGGAGCGACCGTGGCGTCGGCGGGGCGGGGGGCGCGCATCACGCGGCCTTCGCGTCCTGGCCGTCGCGCTCGTGCACGCGGCTGAACGGGTTCACGACGCCCGCGGCGGGCCGGCCCAGGGACGCGTGCGACCGCAGGCCGAAGCGGAACTGGCTCACCGTGCGCTGCAACTCGGTGGCCATCATGGCGAGCTCGCTCGCGGCGCGCTGTGTCTCTCTCGCGGCCGCACTGTTGCTCTCGGTCGCCCGGGCGACCGAGTTGATCGTGGCGGCGATCTCGTCGGTGCCGCGCGCCGCTTCGCCCATGTTGCGCGTGATCTCAGCCGTGGCCGCGCTCTGTTGCTGGACCGAGGCGGCGATGGCGGATTGTGTCGAGCTGATCTGCCGGATGATGGTGCCGATCTCCGAGATGGCGTTCACGGCGGCACGACTGTCGGCGCGGATCGCGCTGACGCGGCTCGAGATGTCCTCGGTGGCGCGGGCCGTCTCCTTGGCCAACTCCTTGACCTCGTTCGCCACCACCGCGAAGCCCTTGCCCGCCTCGCCGGCGCGCGCGGCCTCGATCTCGGCGTTCAGCGCGAGGATGTTCGTCTGCTCGGCGATCGAGTGGATGACGCGGATGACATTGTCGATCTGCTCGCTGCTCTCACCCAGCTGCCGGATGGTCTCGTTGGCCTCGCCCGCGACGCGAACGGCGGTGGCGGCGACCGCGGCGGCCTCGTTCGCGTTGTGCGCGACGTCGCGGATCCCCGAGCCCACCTGCTGTGCGGACGCAGCCACGAGTCGCACGGAGGTGTTCGTTTCCTCGCTCGCGCCCGACGCGAGCGCGGTCTGCTCCGAGGTCTGCTTGGCGCTCGACTGGAGTTCGTTGCTCACCGAGGCGAGCTCCTCGGACGCGTTGCCGACGGCGACCGCGTTCTCGGCGATACGCGACAGGGCGGCGCCGACGCTCTCGAGTCCGCGGTTCACGGCGTCGCCGAGTTTCCCGAGTTCGTCGTCCCGCCCCGGGGACACGCGGGCGTCGAGGTCCCCGCCGGCCACCGCGTCCATGACGCGCACGGACTCGTCGAGCGGCAACAGGATGCTCTGGCGGACGCGATGCGCGGCGAACAGCGATGCAAGGATTGCGAGCGCGGCGATGGCGAGCGTCCACTGCGTTCCAGCTTCCGCGGCGCGGTCCATGGCGGCGGCGGCCGTGGAACTGCCGGCTTCGAGGCGATCACTCACGCCTTCGGCGAGAGGCTCCAAACGTGCCCACTGGGCGAGGAACACCGGTAACTCGCGTTCGAGGCTCGCGTGGTCCCCGGCCTCGGCGCGTTCCGCGATCCGCAGCGAAGACTCCGCGAAACGGCGGAACTCTTCCCGGATCTCCCCGGTCACGGCGCGAGTCTGCGGATCGAGCGCGGAAGCGGGCGACCGCGCCGCATACCGCTCGAGGCGGGCGACATGCTGGCGGAGCGTCGCGACCGCCTCGTCTCGAGAGGGCGCGTCCTTCGCGGCGACGACGGCGAGCACGTCCGCGCGCAGGGCGTCGTGCATCATATCCATCTCGAGATGGTCGCGCACCGCCTGCACGTGATGACGCATGACGCGGCCCGAGACGGCGGCCTGGCGCAGGCTCCAGCCCGCGGTCGCGGCGACGGCGAACAGCAGCGCCAGCCCCATGAGACTCAGGCCGACGAGTCGGGTACGAACGGTCCATTTCATGTTCACTCTCCGAAGTCAGTCGCAGCCCAGGCTCTCGAACGCGCGATGCCCGCAGGCTCCGGCCGGTCGAACGCCTGTTGCAGTACCCGGTCCAGGTCGATCACGACGAGCAGTGACTCGGGCAAAGGAATGGTTTGGGCGCACAGGGAATCGTGTGCGGCATGCGTGTCAGCCTCGAGCGCGCCGGGCGGCAGCATGGCGCGGCGCTGCACGTCGCCGATCGCGTCCACGACCAGCGCCACGGGGCCATCGTCGGCATGCACGACGACCAAGGCGCCGGCGGAACGCGGCTTGAGTCCGAACAGCGTGCGCAGATCGACCGCGGGCACAATGTGCCCGCGCAGGTTCAGCAGACCTGCCACGGCCGGAGGTGCCAGCGGCACCCTCGCCAGTGGCTGCGGGCGAAGCACCTCGTTCACGCGCGACAGCTCGACGCCATAGAGCCCGTCCGCGAGCTGGAACGTGCACCAACCCGTGTCGACGGCGCTGGCCATGCGGCTCATGCGGCTTCCGCGAACGCGTCCGCGCCGGCGCGGGCGAGCGAGACGTAGTCGGTGACGTGGTCGCGGACGACGAGACGTTCGGCGTCCGGAGCACCCGGCCAGTCCACGATGTCCAGGACCGTGTCCACCAGGAATCCCCAACGTTGCCCGTCGCGCTCGTGGATGAGCACGGGCCACGCGCGCTCGGCCTCGAACGCATCGAGCCGGCGGCGTGTCGCTCCGCCGGCGAGCGTCGTGACCGGCAACACCGTGCCTTCGAAGCGCACCGCGGGGCGTTCGTCCAAACGTTCGAACGCGCTCGATTCGAACTCCACGATGCGCTCGACCTCGGCCACGGGGACCACGGCCGGCTGGCCGCCTCGCGAGCGCACGAGCAACAGCGGCACTGCGCGCCGGGCAGGAGCGGTGGGGGTGGCGCTCGCCGCGGGCGTCGCGGTCACGCCGCGGCGCAGGCCGGCGTGGGCCGCGAGTGCCAGCACGTCGAGGATCAACGCCACGCGCCCGTCGCCGCGCACCGTGGCGCCGGCGAATGGGCCGATCTCGCGCAAGCCGGACCTGAGCGGCTTGACGACGATCTCCTCGGTGTCGCGCACCTGGTCCACGACCAGACCGAACCGCTGGCCCTCCGCACTCAGCACGAGCAGGTGGCGGCCGTCGGAGCTGCCAGGCGCTCCGGGTGAATCGAACAGCCGGCCGAGCAGCACGACGGGCAGTAGCTCGCCGCGCAACCGGAATCGTGGCCGGTCGTGCGCCCACTCCACCCTCGCGCCGCCGACACCCAGGCGCGCGAGTTCGAGCAGGTGCGCCTGCGGAATCACGTAGCACTCGCCTGCCTGCTCCACCGTGAGCGCCGGGATGATCGCGAGCGTGAGCGGGATGCGAACGTGGAACGTGGTCCCCTGGCCCGAGACGGAAGACACCTCGAGGCCGCCGCCCACGCTCTCGATGGCCGAGCGCGCCGCATCCAGGCCGACGCCGCGCCCGGAGATGTTCGTGACGTTCTTCGCCGTGGAAAACCCCGGGCGGAACACGAACTGCAGCCACTGTTCCTCCGTGAGCCGATCCACGTCGGCCGGCTCCGCGAGCCCGCGTGCGATTGCCTGCGCGCGGATCCGCTCGAGCGACATGCCGCCGCCGTCGTCCGAGAGCAACAGGTGAACGCTGCCGCCCTCCTCGAACGCGCGCAGGCGCAGCACGCCCTCGGCCGGCTTGCCCGCGCGCTCGCGCGTGGCCGCGTCCTCGATGCCGTGATCCACGGCGTTGCGCAGCAAGTGTGTGAGCGGGTCCTTGAGCGCCTCGACCAGCGTGCGGTCCAGCTCGGTGGCGTTGCCCTCGAGCTCCAGCCGCACGGGCTTGCCGCATGCCGTGGCCACGTCGCGCACGAGCCGCGGCAAGCGGGCCCACAGCGCGGACACCGGCTGCATGCGCGTGCGCATGACCTCGTCCTGGAGCCGCGTCGTGACCTGATCCAGTCGTTGGGCCGCGCGTCCCACGGGCGTGGCGCCTCCGACCGCGACGGTCTGGACGAGCTGATTGCGTGCCAGCACCAGTTCGCCGACCAGGTCCATGAGCTGGTCCAGTCGACGCACGTCCACGCGCAGGTGCTGCTGCTGGAGCGCCGTCGTGGCGCCGGGTGTCGCCGGCCCACCCTCCACCACCGCTCCAACAGCCGCGGACGGAGCCGGCGCAGGCTTCGGCACGACAGCCTTCGCCCGGCTCGTGGCGGCCGGCCTGGCGCGCGCGGCGCCCTCCGCGGGAAGCCATGGCGCGAGCTGCGCCAACACGGCCGAGTCGTCGCCCGCGGGCTCCTGGCGAGTGGATTCGATGCCCGCGAGGATGCCGCGAACACTGTCGACGACGGCGAGCAGACCGCCCGCGATCTCGGGCGTGAGCGCGAGCTGATTCGAGCGTAGCCGAGACAGCACGTGCTCGCCCGCGTGCGCCACGCGCTCGAGCCGGCGGAAGCCGAAGAACGAGCACGTGCCCTTGATCGTGTGCAGCGAGCGAAACGCGCTCGCGAGTGCTTCTCCCGACGCGGGATCGTGCTCGAGCATGACCAGGTCACGGTCGAGTCGGTCGAGCCCTTCGTGCGAGTCGACGAGGAACTCGTCGAGGATGGAATCGTCCAATGGTTCCAACGTGATCCCTTCGAGGCCACGACGGGGTCGGGGCCGGCTTGCCAGGGAGTCCCGGGCGGAGGGCGCGGCCACTTGAGGGGAGAGGACCCGTACCCCTTGCGTTATCGCTCCAAGTGACGGTGGGCTTGAGCCTTGGTTCCGCGCGAGATCTCAACGACCGGTTGCGAGCGAGAATCGAATCTCGGTCATCCCCGTCGTGAGTTCGACCGAGCGCGAGACCGGTTCGCGGCCGGTAGCCTCGACGCGCACGGTCTGCGAACCGGGCGGGCAGGCAACGCAGAACCGGCCTCGGCGATCGGTGCGAACGCTCAAGGCGTTGGCGGCGAGCACGACGCGCGCGCCCTCCACCGGTGCGCCGACGGCATCGAGAACGGTGCCGCAGAGGAGCGGCCAGTCCTCTTCCGACTCAGGCTCGGCGGCGGTCGGCGGCCCCGGCGCGGGCACAGGGACGCGCGTCGGTTCGGGCGAAAGCTTGACCGTCGTGGTCACGCGCGTGGGGACGATGGTGCCCGGACTCTCGCTGGCGTAGGTCACGTCGGGCTCTGGCTCGCGAGGTAGGGGCGGGCCGACGTACCGGGGCGCCGTGCGCATCGTCTTCGTGGCATGCGCGGGGCGCGGTCGTTCGGGTGCCGTGCGTGCGGGTTCCAGTTGTGGCTTCGTCGGGCGCGTTGTGGTTTCACCCGGCTCGGAGGGTTTCTCGGTGCTGGTCGCGGCTTCCGCGACCGGTTCCGAGGGCGTCGCGGAGTCGGCGGCTGCGGACGCAGGGACCGGCAGCTGGGCCGACGTGGCGACGCTCTCGGCCGGGGCCGGGATCGGCACCTTCGGGACGAGTTGGGGCTCGATCGTGGTACGTGACGCGAGACTCGTTCCCGCATCGCGAACCGACGCGGCGTCCGGCCGGGCGCCGTCTCGGCGCACGAACTCCACACGCGGCAGTCGCCAGCGCCAACGGTCGGGCAGTGGGATTCGAATGACCTCGGGCACGAGCGGAGACCCGGCGAGCACCAGGAGCAGGACCCCAGCGGCGGCGAGCCAGCCGCGCAACGTGCGATCCTCACGGCGCCTGGAACGGCCGACACGTACGACACGCTCTGATTCAAGTGAGCGCGCGACCGAAGGCAAGGGTGCGACCTCGGGGCGGTGCGGCGGCGTCAACGCGCGGCGTGGCGGCGGCACATTCGCGTCACGTGGCGCGGGCGCCGGAATCGGAGAGTCGGGTTCTGTCACGCGCGGGCTTGGCCCGGGGGGGCGCGCCACGGCCGCCGCGATCGGCCCGAGCGCGGACATGACCGGCACCGGCTCGATCGGCGGGGATTCGGGCTCGACCGGGAGTTCGCTGGGTGCCCCGACCGGGTCCGCTGGTGTCGTTTCCGGCCTTTCGATCGGGAGCGTTGCGGGCAGCGCCGACGGAACCGTCTCGCGCGGCCCCGGTTCGTTGGCGGCATCCCCGCGCCGAGTCTGGCGGACGCTGCGCACCACGTGATCGAGCCGATCCGAGGCGGGCTCCGGCGCGGGCGCGATCACCGGGTGCTGCAGTTCCGAGAACGCGGGCGCCGGCAGACCCTTGCGTTCCGCGGTGAGCGTGAGCTCCACGCGCGACGACCATTCCTCGAGCATGCGTTCGTCAGGCTCCCACGACAACACGCGTCGGAGCGCGTCGTCGTTCGCGCTCCAGCCGGCGTGCCGCTCGCGGCAGCTCGCGCAAGCCGCGAGGTGGCGCATCACGAGTTCTCGGGAGACGCCGGCGAGCGCGCCATCCAGTGACGCGGAGAGCTGCTGCACGCTCAGGTGCCTCACGCGGCGTCCTCCTCGGCGAGGCGCACGCGCAGCATCGAGAGCTCGTGCAGGACCGCGGTGGGCTCGCGCTTGCTCACGGCGGCGAGCTCCGCATACGGCAGGCGCTCCACCGTGGCGAGTGCCAGCAGTAGCCGCTCGGCCTCATTGAACCGGGAGAACGCCCGGAGTGCACGCGACTCGGCCTCGCTCACGCGGGTTCCGAGTGCCGACTCCGAAATGTCACCGGCGCGCGCGGGGTCCGGCTCCGTGCGGCGCGATGACGCGGCCGCGAGGTGGGCGGCGAGGCGCACGAGCCACGGCAGAAACGCCGCCCCGTTCGGGACCGAACGCAGGTTCTTCGCGGCACGCAATAGCGTGTCGTGCATGAGCCTTTCAGCGCGCCGACGGTCGAGCGTCAGCGCGAAACACACGCGCCACAGCTCACGGCGATACTCGCGCAACAGCGTGAACAGCTCGGCAAGATCGCCGCGCTGCGCGGCGTGCGCGAGCTCCGGGTCTCGACCCGGTTCCGTCCATGGCCGCCGCAGGGGATCGTGCACGCGTGAGGTTTCCTTGCCGGACTTGAGAAGAACGATCCCGGGTTCACGGCCGATCTCGAGCCCGACCCCGGGCACGAGGCTCAGGCCGCCCGGCGCGCCTCGGGGTCCTCGTTCGGGCGTGCGCGGTGTGCCGGCCGATGGCGTGGCTTGGGCTGCGTGGCGTCTGGCGCCTCGGGATCCACGCCCAGGATGAGCAGCTTCTCGAGCAGGGCCTGCGCGTCGGAGGGTTGCAGCAGGAACTCGCTCACCGCGGCGTCGTGCGCCTGCTCGATTCGCGACAGGTCGTCCATTCCGGTGATGAGCACGACGGGAAGCTCGGCCCAGCGAGCCTCGGCGCGGATCCGGTGCAGCAGCTCGAGGCCCTCGGAGCCCTGCAGGCTCCACGACAGCAGCACCACCGCGAAATCGTGACCGCGCTGCAGTAGGTCCAGCGCTTCCTCGGCGCTGGCCGCCGTGTCGGGTTCCAGCCCCAGCCAGGTGAGCTGCGCCGAGAAGACGGCGCGCTCGGTCGCCGACCCGTTCACCACGAGAGCCTTCATGACCGCACCTCCTAGGTCGCCGGCTGCCGCTGGCGACTCATGGTCTCTTCTCCACACCCGCTGAATCCGCGGTTGTGTCCTCGGGCGAGAGCGCGCTCGAATCCGCTGGCCCAGGCGGGACGACGCGCGGCGGCTGCGGCACCACGGTCTCGACCGGCGCGGGGGTCGAGGCCGAGCGCAGCTCGTTTGGGCGCGTGGCCGGGTCGGGGACCGCGCTGCTGTCGTGCCGCACGAATTCGAGACGGGGCATCTGGAAACCGCGTGCCGACGCCACTTGATCCCGGCCATCGCGCGAGACCGGCATGAGCTGGAGCGCCAGGATGACAAGCCCTAGCCCACCGACGCTGCCACCCGCGATCCACCAGTGTGCTCGCATTCCGCGCGCGCGCCTGCTCTCGCGATACCGGCGCTGCATCGCGGACTGCGCTTGCTCTCGCGTCGCGTACACCCCGGGCTCCGGTGTCGAGCGCGCTCGCGCGGCGGCATACTCCGCGGGGTCGTCATACGCGCTCGCGCGCGACGTCAACTCGGGCAGCGCGTACGCCGGAGCCGCGGCCGCGGGTGCAGCGTACCGTTCGTCCGGCTCGAGCGGGCGGTACACCTCGTGCAAGCTTTCCGTCGCGAACTCCGGTGCGGGATCGGGCGCAGGGTCGAACACGAGTTTCAACTTCTGCGCGTCGCGCGGCGTGGACGGCGGCTGAGAGCGCGCGGTGCGGTCCTTGATCCACGTTGGCATGTCGAACACCGGACCGTCCGGTGCTGCCTTCTGCTGGGGCAGCGGCATCGAGACGCCGCTTGGCTCCGGCGGCGAGCCGCGCTCGAGAGCTTCCATCCAGCGTTGCGCCTCGGCGGGATCGGCCTCCGGAGGTTGCGTGGACCCGGTGGGCTTGAGCCCGATGCGGCCATAGCCCGCCTCGTTCGCGAGCTGCCCGGCTCGTCCCAGCTCGGGACGGTCGAGCGGCGGCGGTTCGCTCGGCGCATAGGGATCCTCGTCGTCCGCCAGCGGCTTCGACGTGATCATCGTCGGTGGCGGGAGTCCGCGCGCGATCGCCACAGCGATGTCCTCGGCCCGGGTACCCAGGTCCTCGAGGAACGCCTCGCTCGGCTCGGGCGCCAGCAGCCGGCGCAGCGCGTCGTCGTGCCGCGCGAGCCGCGCCTGGCGGTCCCGGCACTCCTGACACGCCGAGAGGTGACGCACGACCAGTTCGAGCGACGGCCCGGTGACGGCGCCATCAAGTGATGCGGACAGTTGCTGAACGGTCAGATGGTTCATGCCGCGCGGTCCCCGAGTTCGTGCATGCGGTCCAGGTACTCGCGTGCCAGTGCAAGGCGATTCATGACGCGCGGCATCGAGAGGCTGGTGACTTTCGCGATGTCGGCGTAGGACAGGCGCTCGAATAGTCGCAGCACGAGCAGCCATTGATCGTCGGTGTGAAGCTGTGCGAACGCGTGCAGCGTCGACTTCTCGTCCTCGACCCAATGCGCGCCGCGCGATCCGGCCACCCACGGCTCCCCGTTCGGGCGCCGCGTCCCCACCGAGGGCCGGCTCTCGCGCCCGCGCCGCTTGGCGGAGTCCACCTGGCGCGCGAGCCGCACGAGCCAGGGGAGAAATGGCCGGCCGGTGGGCGCGGCGCGAAGCTGCCGCGCGGCATGAGCGAGCGTCTCCTGGAACAGCATCTCGGCTTCACCCTGGTGGCGGGTGATCGCGAAGCAGGCGCGCCACAGAGGCGCGCGATGGACGCGAATGAGCCGCCGCAGGCTCGTGAGGTCGCCGCGCTGCGCGGCATCGAGCAGCTGGAGGTCCTGGCCGGGCTCGGTCCAGGGACGTGACGTGGCGCTTTCCAATCCGGAACCTCCCGCGCCGCCGCACGGTCCGGCGGGTCGCGGAGCAGGGGAAATGGAACGGTTCGACCCGAGTTGTCGGCCGGCGCGGGCGGCGGCTGAACCTCGCAGGCGCGCCTGCGGCGAACGGGTTCACACGCTGAGCGCCCCCGTCCTATAGTGCCGCCCCATGAGACCTATCCTCGAGATCGCCAGATCGCTGGGCTTGGACCCGGCGCATGTGGAGCCGTACGGGAACTGGAAGGCCAAGCTCGCGTTGCCGTCATTCCAGGATCGGCCGCGCCGCGGCAAGCTGGTGCTGGTCTCGGCGATCACCCCCACACCCGCCGGGGAAGGCAAGACCACCATCAGCGTCGGGCTGGCTCAGGGCCTGGCGAAGATCGGCGTCAAGAGCGCCGTGGCCTTGCGCGAGCCGAGCCTGGGCCCGACGTTCGGCATGAAGGGCGGCGGCGCCGGCGGCGGGGCGTCGGAAGTGGTGCCGGTGGACGACATCAACATGCACTTCAACGGCGACTTCCATGCCGTTTCGAGCGCGCACAACCTGCTGGCCGCGCTCGTGGACAACGCGTTGCACCACGACAACGCGAGTGGGCTGAACGCGCGGCACGTGAGCTGGAAACGCGTCGTGGACATGAACGACCGCGCGCTGCGGGACATCGTGATTGGGTTGGGCGGGCGCACCGAAGGGATCCCGCGTGAGACGGGATTCGACATCACGGCCGCGAGCGAGGTGATGGCGATCCTGTGCCTGGCGGACGGGATCGCCGATCTCAAGGCCCGGCTCGGACGCATCGTCGTCGGCTACCGCACGGACGGCTCGCCGGTCACGGCCGCGGACTTGAAGGCGGTGGGCGCCATGGCCGCGTTGCTGCGCGACGCCGTGAAGCCGAATCTTGTCCAGACCACCGAGGGCGTTCCGGCATTCGTGCATGGCGGACCGTTCGCGAATATCGCGCATGGCACCAACACCATCGCCGCCACGAAGGCGGCGCTCGCCTATGCCGACGTCGTAGTGACCGAGGCGGGATTCGCGTTCGAGCTGGGTGCGGAGAAGTTCTTCGACATCAACTGCCGCTACGGCGGCTTCGCGCCAGCCTGCACGGTGCTGGTCGTGACCATCCGGGCGCTCAAGATGCACGGCGGAGTGCGAGTGGCCGACGTGAACCAGCCCGACGTGCGCGCCATGTTGCGTGGGTTCTCGAACATGGAGAAGCACCTCGAGAACATCGCCAAGTTCGAGCAGCCGTGCGTCGTAGCCATCAACCACTTCCCCGCGGACACGGCGGAGGAAGTGGAGACGCTGCACAAGCACTGCGACGCCATGGGGCTGGCGTCGGCTGTGAGCCGCGGCTTCGCCGAGGGCGGCAAGGGCTGCACCGAGCTGGCGGAACTGGTGCGCGAGCACGTCGCGAAGAGCGAGCCGCACTTCAAGCCGCTCTACGACTGGGACCTCAGCATCGAGGACAAGATCCGCACCGTCGCGCGCGAGATGTACGGCGCTCAGGCCGTGGACTATACGACACGGGCGAAGCGCGACCGCGACCACCTCGAACGCCTGGGCTTCGGCAAGCTGCCGGTATGCATCGCGAAGACCCAGCAGTCGCTCTCGGACAACCCCACGCTGCTCGGGCGGCCGAAAGACTTCCTGGTCACAGTCCGCGAGATCCAGCTCGCCGCGGGCGCCGGTTTCGTCATCCCCATCACCGGGGAGATCCTGCGCATGCCGGGACTGCCCAAGGAGCCGCTGGCGGCGAAGTTCGACCTGACCAACGAAGGCGACGTCGTGAAGTACTGACGAGTGGCCGGTGCCTCGCGCCGAATCCCTGGCGCGCGGGAGAACTCGGAAACGCGCAGCGGGCGCCGGTCCTCGCGGACCGACGCCCGATCTGCTCCCTCTCCAGCGTTCAGCTCGGTGCTAGTCCTCCATCCGGTTCAGATTGGTGTCGCGCTCGCCCACGCGGCAGGTGGCGGCCTGCTTCATGCGCGCCACCACGTTCTTCTGGTTCGGGTGAGACGCGACATCCACTACCTCTGCCCACGCACCGTCCCAGTAGAACATCGTCAGGTTGTCGAAGGCGGAAGTGGGCAGCTCGTTCATGCTCGCGGTGAGCTCCACCGGAACCTTGAAATTGTTCGCCTCGGGCGGCGTCACCACCACCTCTACTTCCATCGCGTTCTCATCCGCGACTCGCAGCGTGATCGTGGTCGCCATCTTGAGCGAGTTCTTGTGCAACACGAGCGTCCAGCGGCCGGCGGTGAGCACGCCCTCGTCCGACGGGTTGAACGTCACGGTGCTCACGTTGGAGTTGCCGCCTTCGGTGGGCGCGGGGGTGTCGTCAACCTGAGCGCCCACCAGGGATGAAGCGCCGTCATTCAGGGGAGACATGACCTCGGGAGCGACGGGATTCCTCGAACAACCGGTGAGGAACACGGTCAGGGTCCCGAGCAGGAGGACCGTGGAGATCTGGGTACGGCGCATGGTGTGCCTCTTGGGTGTGGGGGCCAGTGGCTCCGCGTGATGCGGGGCCGACTCGTATGCACACCACGCAGCGCAAGGACGGTGCCCCGCTGGCACCCACGGACACCTCGCAGGACGCAAGCTCGAGGGTTTCGCAGAGTGACGTCGCGAAAATGGGTTCGCAGGCTACGCTGCAGCTCGCATGCTCTCCGATTGCACGGTGCGAGCGTGTGCCCAGGCGAGCGTTGGGTGGCAAGCCCCCGCGAAAGCTCTCGATTGAGCGCGCTGCCCCAGCGGTAGACTTCAGCGAGGCGGCGTGGTCGCGGACTCGAAGCGCGCGGGGATCGACAGCCAGTCCGGGGCGTCCTCCGGCCGGGCGTCCGCGTCGATTCCGGCCGCGAAGCGGGCGTCGGCGTCGGCGAGGAGCGCCTGCCAACGCGCGGTCGTGCGGGGGATCGCCGTGGCGGCGGGGTGCGCGAGCATCGCGCGCACCCGGGCGGCGAGCCGCCAGGCGTGGTCGCCCGAGGCGCCATGCTCGCGCAACGCGTTCGCGAGGGGCTCGCGCAAGCGCAACTCGTCGAAGAGGCGCAACGCCATCGTGGCGGAGGAGGGGTCGGCGTACGCCGCGGCGCTTGCCTCGAGCAGGAGCCACGCGGCGTGCGCGGCGACCTCTGCGGGGGTCTCCTCGCGCCCGACGCTCGGCGTGAGCGACACGAGCCGGTCGAGGCGCGCGAGCAGTCGCGGGTGGCCGGTGGCCGTGGGGGGGGCAAGCGAGAGCAGCCGGCGTGCCTCCGTCACGAGCCTGTCGTATGCCGTGAGCGCCGCCTCACGGCGCGCGGTCTCGTCGACAGTCCCGCCCGCCACGAACGTGGCAAGCGCCGCGTGCGCCGGCTCCAGCGCGAGTGACCACAGCGCGGACTCGAGGTCCGCCACACCGGAGCCGTGCAGTTGCCGCTCGAGGTCGTCCCACGGACGACCGTCACGCGTCGCCTCGCGCCAATCCAGCAGCACGCGTGAGCCGTAGGCCACGAGCTCCACGCGCAGGCCGTGTTCGCGCAGCTCACGCGCACGAAACAGGAATTCGTTGCCACTCACCTGGTCCCGGCAGCGGAGCAACGCATCGAGGCCCAAGGTCTCGAACCCCAATCCCTCAAGCAGCGTGCGCTGGTGAAGCGACCGGGAGCCGCCGCGCTTGTCGGCGTACGCCGCGGACACGCGGATGCGGCCGTGCGCCTCGGAGTAGCGGTTGTGGTAGAGCACCAGCGCGCAACCCGAGCTGTCGCGGTTCGAGTACGCGAACACGTCCTCGTTCACGCGGCCGGCGCTGTCGCGGCAGTCGTAGAGCAGGAACTCACGGGCGCCGGCGAACAGGCCGCGGCGGTGGAGCAGCGGCACGATGCGCCGCCAGTGCTCGCGCTCGAGCCCCAGATCCACCGGCTCGTCTCGCAGCGCGCGGCGGAACTCCATGCCGTAGCGCTCCTCGAAGCCCTCGATCTGTCCGTGCCCGAACATCGGGAGGCCGGGCAGCGTGGCGAGCAGCGTGCACACGCCGAAGTACTTCTCGCCGCGACCGAACTGGTCCACCGCGGTGCGCTCGTCGGGATTGTTCATGAAGTTGACCCACCGCTGCAGGATGTCGGGGTCGAACTCAAGCGTGTTGCGCAGCACGCTTCGATAGTCGGCATTGCGCTCGTCGCGCAGCATGACCATGAAGGCGCTGTTGTAGACGCGGTGCATGCCGAGCGTTCTGACGAAGTACCCTTCCATGAGCCAGAACGCCTCGGCGAGGAGCAACGTGCCGGGCGCTTCCTCGGCGACCCGGTCCACGACGTCGCGCCAGAACTCGTTCGGCATCAGGCGGTCGAACTGCGCCCGGGTGAGGCCGTGGCCGGCCCGCGAGGGGATCGCGCCACCGCTGCCGGGTTCCGGGAACCACAGCCGCTGGATGTGGCGCTTGGCGAGCGTCATCGCGGCGTCGAAGCGGATGATCGGGAAGCGCCGCGCCACGCCGAGGATGGCTTGGATCACCGCTTCTCGCGCGGCGGGGTTCAGATAATCGAGCTGCGCGGTGTCGTTCCACGGGAAGCTGGTACCGTCATTGCCGTGATAGACGTAGCGTGTCTCGCCGGCGGCGCGGTCCTCCCGGCGAAACACCACGGCGGCGTCGCTCCGGTCCCAGTAGTGATCCTCGATGCGGAGCGAGACGCGCGGGTCGGGCGACAGCTCAGGGCCTCGGAACGTGTACGCCGGGTAGGGGCAGTCCGAGCGCGACAGGAACCACTCCGGATGCTCGAGGACCCAGCGCGAGTCGAGCCCCATGTGATTCGGCACCATGTCGCTCGCGAGGCGGATGCCGCGCGCCAGGGCGCGGTCGCGAAGATTCCGCCATGCATCGTCGCCGCCCAGCTCGGCGGCCACCGAATAGTCGTGGACGGCGTACGCCGAGGCGGCCGCGTCCGGCTGACCTGCGCTCCGCTTGATCGTGCGCGACGCCGCGCTCCGCTCCCACAGGCCTATCAACCACAGGGCGTCGATGCCGAATGCCGCCAGTCGATCGAGCTCCTCGTCCGGAACCTGGTCCAGCCGCGCGACCTCCCGCGCATGGCGTCGCGCCAGTTGGTCCAGCCACACCAGCGTGCTCTTCGCGATCATCACGGTGCGGGGCATCCACTCCGCGTCGGGGCTGAATCGTTCGTCTTCCGCCTCGAGGCCAGAGTAATCCGGCGGCTCGGCGAGACCGTGCGCGTCGTGCTGGCCCAAGCGCAGCGCCGCGCGCGACGCCCACCAGCGCGCTTCCTCGAGCCGCAGGTCAAACGCCAGCTTCATGCGCTCGACCAATTCTTCGACGATGGCGCTCCACTGCGCGTTCACGAACTCGAGCTGCCCGGCGAGCGAATCCGGGCTGGCGCGCACGGGCGCACGCAGGAACTCGAGCAGAGTGACCCCCGCTTCGCCGAGGGGTGCCCGGCGCGCGAGGCGGGCCTCGATCAGCGCCATCGCGCGGGCGTAGGAGGTGTCGCGCGCAAGCGGGTTGTCGTCGAGCAGCTCCCGGTAGGGCGCCGTGGCGGGATTCGCATTGGCGAGCCACAACAGCATCAGTTCCTCGACTGCCAATTCCGCGTGCGGGCGGCCCGCCGTGGCGCTTCGAAGCCAGGTCGCGGAGGAGAGTTGCCCGCGATGGACGGCGAGCGGAGGGAACCGCTCGACGAACGCGAGCAGCAGGTCATCCAGTGGGCGTTCGCCGAGTTCGCGCTTCAAGTGTGAGAGCACGTCGCGCATTCCATCGGGATCGCGAGTCGTTCGCCAGTGATGGATCACGAGATGAGCCGCCTCGTCGAGCAGGCCGAGCGCGAAGAGGTCCGCGGCTGACGCAAGCGGCGCGCCCGGACGGGCTTGGTCGAGCGCGGCCGCGAACCGGTAGGCCGCGGCAGGGTGCGCGAGCACGGCGTGGCCCGACGATGCGAACAGCGCCTCGTCGAACCGGCACCGATCGCGCGACTCACGCGAGACGTGGAACTCGTGGGGCCAGATGCCAAACATCAGCGCACTCTCCGGAAAATGGGGTCGCGCGAGTGTAACAGTCGCCGCACAGGGCTAAAGCGCCCCGCTGGAATCGGCGGCAGGCGCACTCGTGCTGTCGCGCGGAGCGAACGCTTGTGCCGCGGGCCCACGCAGCGTGATGTGCAGCTGCTCCGCGTTGGGCACCTGCTCGGGCGTGAGCACGCCACGCGACGACATCTTTCGCGCGATGAACGCCATCTGACTGCGCGCCCAGGGGCGCAACTCGCCGACACGGTCCAGTCGGCTCTTCCACCGCCCGGGGCTTGGGACGAGCACGGTCAGGAAAAGCGCCTCGTCGAGCGTCAGGTCCTGAGCGTCGCGGTCGAAGTAGAAACGGGCTGCCTCATCCGCGCCGTGCAGCCCCGGGCCCCACTCGATGATGTTCAGGTAGATCTCGAGCAGCCGGTCCTTGGAAAGCGGGGTCAGGTGTTCGAGCACCCACGCGAGCACCACCTCCTGCGCCTTGCGGGAGAGTGTTCGACGGTGGCCGAGGAACAGGTTGCGCGCGAGCTGCATCGTGATGGTGCCGGCGCCCCGTCGGTACGCGCCGGCGCGCAGGTTCGCCGCCATGGCGCCCTGGATCGCTTCGGTGTTGAAGCCGCGGTGGCGGTAGAACGCGCCGTCCTCGTTGGTGAGCACCGCCTCGCGCAGGAACGGGCTCAAGCGATCGAGCGGACGGTAGTGCGGGTTCGCGCCCGAGAGTTCGCGATAGACGATCCGGTCGCGCGGCACGTGGATGTGGGCTAGAAAGGGTTCCGAGAGCTGGCGGAGCGGCACACGCGCGCCGTCGGCACCGAGCGTCAGTCCGTGGGGCACCACGTCCGCGGTGAACCGCGCGCTGTCGGGCTCCGCAACGTTCACATCGAGGCTCGCGTGCCAGTCCCAAGATCCGCGGACGGAAAGGTCCGCGAGCGGGCCGAGCATCGCGGGCGGGAAGCTCTCCTGAACGTCCGACGCCGTGAGGCCGCGTGCGGCGAGCGAGACCCTGAGACGCGGTCCTTCGCGACGAAGCTCGCCGGAGAGCTCGACTTCCGCTCGGCCGATCACCAGTCGCGAGCCCTCACGCACGCGCAGCGCGCCGGCCCGCCGGTCTTGCGTGACACGGCCGTCCACGACGCAGCGGAGCCTCGCCGCGCCGGCGTGCTCGTCGGGGATCTCGAAGCTGGCGCGGCCCTCGAGCCGGTCGTCGTGCTGCCACTGGAGCGCCGCCTCGAACGGCACGCGTTGCTCGCCCGCGAGCAGTCCGTGCGAGGCGAACAGGACGCCGCCGCCCGCATGTGTGAGTTCGAGCGCGTCGATGCGCGTGAAGAGCGAGTCGCCGCGAAGGACATTCACGTCCAGCAAGCGAAGTTCGGGCAGTCGGCGCGCGGGCAGGAGCAGCGCCTGGGCCAACTGGTTCGCGGCCGCGCGCACGCGGGGAGACGCAGGGCCTTCCAGGCGTGAATCCTCGGCGGCCACCGGCTCGGTGTCGTCATCCGTCGCGGCCGGAAGTCTCACGAGCACGTCGCGCATCTCGAGGCGGGTCACTCGCGGGCGCAGGCTCAAGCCCCGAGGCCCCAGCGATGCCTCGACGTGGCTTGCTCGCGCCAGTGCCTGCCGTGGCTCGAGCCGATCCACCTCGAGGCCGCGCACGGCGACGCGCAGCGGCCAGCGAAACGCGAGCGACTGCCAGCGAACGTCACAGCCCCGGGCGCGCGCCTCGGCCTTGAGCCGCGACCCGATGATCGGCGTGAGGATCCACGGCAGTGCGAGCACGAGCACGACCAGCGCCGCGAGCGCGATCGCGAGCGGGGGCAACGGGCGAGCGGCGCCGGGCCGGGGAGTCATGGGATGCGCAGCCTACGCAGCGCGTCGCGGTCGCGCCACCGGAGGCCAACGGTGTATGGGGCGCGCGAGTGCAGGGGTCGTGCGGCGTGGCCTCGCCCTCGAGCTCAAGGTTCGAACGGGCCGCCGCTCAGCGCACGGGCGTGGGCTGCGCTCCCTGCCAATCGCGCCACAGGTCGTCGACTTCGGCGACGAACGAGAGATGACGCGGAACCCAGCCCAACTCGCGACGCGCTTTCGCGGACGACACGGTGAGGTCGTTCAGCAGCGCCTCGCCGAGTGGGCCGTGTGTGCGCACGAGATCGGCAGCAGGCCACGGTACGGCCTTGGAACCGGTCGCCTTCGCCACCGCTTCGGCCAGATCCTTCACCGTGTGGCGCGAT
>JAHFBW010000425.1 GCA_023249845.1 Candidatus Eiseniibacteriota bacterium | reverse complement strand
GCAAGGCGCCAAACACGTGCACCGCCACCGTCCCCAGCGCAAGGCCGACGACCGAAACCCGCGACCGGGCCGTGCGTAACTCCAGGTCCGCGATGAGCGCCGCGAGCGTAGCCAATGCTAGTTGATCCGCGAGCTTCGTCGCGAACACGGCCTCGCGCAGGTACTGCGTACCCAGTCCGCCGCCGTACGTGAGCAACAATCCCCACGCTCCTGCCGCGGCGGCGAAGCCCGCACCGGCGGCGCCGCCGGCCAGCAGCGAGGCGAACGCCGCGGCATTGAGGACGAACAGCGGCGCCAGCAGTGCCGCGAGCAGGCGCCATGCCGGGAGCGGATCGGTGTGCGACAGCGCGCACACCAAGGCCACGCCCGCGTGCCACAGCCCCTTCCGCGGGTCGGCCCCGGCGGGGCCGGCGTCGCGAAAAAATGCGTCGGTGGGGAACGCGTCGCCCTCCGCGAGCATGCGGCGCACGGTGCCGATGTGGTCGGGCGAGTCGGTGAAGTACGACACCGGCGTGCCCAGCTGGATCCCGTGCACGAGCGCCAGCAGCGCCGCGAGCACGATCGCGAGCCGGGCGCCGCGCGACCATGCGGGTACGGGCGCGGAGGCACGCGGCGCGAACACGAACGCCAGCAGCCACGGCAGCGCCGCCCACGGCGCACCCGTGTGCGCCAGCACCGTGAACGGCAGACCGAGCGCGCGGGTCACGAGCACGCACACCCCGAGCCACGCCACGCCGAAGCCCAGCGCCCAGCCGGCCGCGAGCCACGCGCCGCCCGGCACGGGCGCACCGAAGGCGCGGCTCAACGCCAGCCCCGGCAGCAACACGAGCACGCCCAGCGCCAGCGCCACGCGCACGCCGTCGGGGAGTGCGTCGAGCGCGCCCGCACCCAGCAGCCCCGCGATCAGGAGTCCGCCGACCAGCGGCAGCAGCGCCAGCACGCTCACGCGATTCACGGCGTGCCGTCCTTGCGGCGGGCCAGCCGCCGCGCCAGTGCGGAGACGATGGGCATGTTCGATTCGATGGCGAGCGCGCGGAAACCGATGCCACGCGCGAACGGCAGCGCCAGCAGCACGTACGCCGCGGCGAAGACAAGCGAGGCGAGCAGCAGGCGTCCCACGCCGCCCGGCGACAGCACCTCCACCTGCGACAGCCACAGCAGGCTCACGCCCCACGCCAGCAACACCGCCAGCCCGGTCGGGGCCAGGCAGCGCACCACCAGCCCGAGGATGTGCTTGAACGGCTGGCCGAGGCCCGCCGCGGCCAGCGACAGCAGCACGCCGCCGCTCACCAGGTAGGCCGTCGCAGAGGCCGCGGCGATGCCGGTGAGCCCACCGTTCCAGCGCAACGACAACAGTTGCAGCCCGCCCGACAGCGCGGTCAGGAACACGGCCGCCGGCACGAGGATGATGCGGCGGCCCACGGTCATGAGCACGATGGACGCGAACGAGGACAGTGCGATACCGGTGGCGCCGAACGCCAGCACGCGCATGGCGTCCACGCTCGGGTCGTACTTCGGCAGCAGGACATGCACCATCTCCGGGGCCCACACCGCGCACAGTCCGGCCACCAGCGGCAGCCCCACCGCCACGCCGCGCACCAGCCGGTCGACACGCTCGCGGATCGCCGCCGGGTCCTGTTCCGCCTCGCTGTAGCGCTTCACCAGCTGCGGGTAGCTCACGTACGCGAGCGAGTCCGGGATCGCCATGAGCAGGGTCAGCACGTTGACCGACAGACCGTAGTAGCCCAGCGCCTGCGTGCCCAGGAAGCGCAGGACGACGATGCGATCGAGGTTGCGCATGACGATGCTGCTGGCGGTGAACACGAACAGCGGGATGCCGACTTGCAGCAGGTCGAGGCTCTCGAGCGCGGGCGCCGGCATCAGCGGGAACACGTCCCGGCCACGGCGCATCACGAACAGCAGCGCCACGAGGCAGCCCGCGAACCAGCCCCACAGCAGCCCCCAGCGCCCGAACCAGAACATCAGCGTGAGCCCGAGCCCCGAACCGACCAGGCCCTGGATCACGAACCAGCGCGTGAGCCCACCGATGTCGCCATGCGAGCGCAGGATGCTGGTGCCGACGTTGGCGACGTTCACGAACATCACGCACAGGAGCGCGATCCCGATGCCG
>JAHFBW010000424.1 GCA_023249845.1 Candidatus Eiseniibacteriota bacterium | reverse complement strand
CGCAGACGGCCACACTCATGGCAATTCAAGTCCTGCCGTTGTTTCTGCTGCCCGAGCTCATCCTGCCGCTGCTCGGGGCACACGGCCTGATTCCGCTCGGGCTCGCTGACGCGCTGTTCCCCGTCGTCAGCTACGGTCACGGTCGCGAATACTGGCGCGCCTACGGCTTCATCCTGGCGTGGCCGCTCAACGTGTACAACGTGTTCACGCGCCAGCCGCTGTGGGCGTGGATCGGCATCGGCTTCGTGCAGACGTTCGTGTTGCTGCCGCTCGGCGTGCGCGCGTTCGGCAAGGGCTTCTACTGTGGCTGGATCTGCTCGTGCGGCGCCCTCGCGGAGACGCTCGGCGACGACCACCGCGGTAAGATGCCGCACGGCCCGGCATGGAATCGCGCCAATCTCGCGGGCCAGGTGCTGCTGGCGCTGGCGTTCGCGCTGCTCGCGGTCCGTGTCATGGGCTGGGTCGTCCCCGGCGACAATGTGTTCGCGCGCGTGTTCGAGGCGCAGCTCGAACCGCGCTGGAAGTGGTGGGTGGACGTCGGCCTCGCCGGAGTGCTCGGCTACGGCACGTACTTCTGGCTGTCGGGACGCGTGTGGTGCCGGTTCCTGTGCCCGCTCGCGGCGCTCATGCACGTGTACGCTCGCTTCTCGCGCTTCGCCATCGTGGCCGAGAAGTCGAAGTGCATCTCGTGCAACCAGTGCACCAGCGTGTGCCACATGGGCATCGACGTCATGGCGCCGGCGCAGCGCGGCGAGCCGATGCAGGACCCCGAGTGCGTGCGCTGCTCGGCCTGTGTGCACGTCTGCCCGACCGGTGTGCTGCAGTTCGCGAGCCTCGGGGCGGATGGCTTCGTGTCGCTCGACTCGCTCGCGGCGTCGCCGGTGCGCATGCGGGAACACGAATAACGACCCGAGCGGGCGATCCTCGCGCTCGGCGAGCGCGCGAAAAGGGCGGCGCAGCCGCGCCGCCCTTCGCGTTCACACTATCCGGATGGGACCCTTCGCTTACGCCTTGCGGACGTTGCTCGCCTGCAGGCCCTTCGGCCCCTTCGCGATCTCGAACTCGACGCGGTCGCCCTCGGCAAGCGTCTTGAAGCCCTCACCCTGGACCGCGGAGAAGTGCACGAACACGTCCTCGCCGCCCTCCTGCGAGATGAAACCGAAGCCCTTGGCATCGTTGAACCACTTCACGGTACCCGTCGCCACTGCTGACTCCTTCCGGCCGCGGGGGTAGCACCCCCGTCGCATCAGCACTCCCTTGAGTCACCACGGAGCACGCGAATAATGGTCGGAGCGGCCCGGAAATCGCCTCTAGAAACGAAAACAGCCGTAGATCGCGAAGGACCTGCGGCTGGAACGCTGTATGAAGCGAACCCTGCACCCGGCTCCGACGGCCCACAGGATGCGGCGGAAGCGGGCCGTGGTCAACGACATATTCCCGACACACCGCCCCGGCCGGACGCCCGCGTGAAGCCCCGGGGCCCGGCCAAGATGACAAAGCTGAGACCTCAGTGCCGCAACGCGCTAGCCGGGCCTGTTCACAACTCACTCAAATAGGTTCCCGGGAGCGCTCGCACCTCGAGGGTGTGTTCGCGCGGCGCGCTCCTGCCCGCGGTGACGCCGACCTTGAACTTTCCGGGGCGCACGAGCGGCGGCTGGCCGGAGAGTTCGCTGCGCCGGATGCGGAGCTTGGGGTCACCCGCGGTCAGGTCCCACACCACACGGTGGAAACCGGCATCCCCCGACCCGGTGAGCGAGCGAACGTTCTTCCCGGCAGAATCTGCGACGGTGATCGCGACACCGCCTTCCACTTCGCGCGGCAGGAAATAATCGAACCACGCACCGAACGGCGGGTTCTTGGCGCTGAACTCGCCCGAACCGAACTTCCCCCCAAGCGAGCGCTTTTGCCATGCCCATGCCGGCTTCGGCGTGAAGAACGACAGGGTGTCCTGGAGCGCACGCGCGTTCCACTCCTCGAACACCTGCACGCCATCGAGCAGGTAGAGGCTGCGGCCGTGCGTGGCTGCCACCAGGTCTAGGTCGCGCGGCTGGGTGTGGATGTCGTCCACGCCCACCGTCGGCAGACCGTTCTTGAGCGGCAGCCAGTTCCTGCCGCCCTCGAGGCTCACGGACATCCCGAACT
>JAHFBW010000156.1 GCA_023249845.1 Candidatus Eiseniibacteriota bacterium | reverse complement strand
ACAACCGTGCGCTGGCGTCACTGTGGGGGCTTCGATCCGACCTCGACTACAACATGGAGGAGATCCCGTCGACCGCTCCGGCCGGCATCCTGGCGCCTGCGAGCTGCCTGTTCGATCGGATCGTGGATCCGCTGGACCATGGCGGCTATCCGCAGGTCTGTGTGCCGAGCGACCTGAGCTGGGACGCCTCGGACCTGGCCGGCGCAAGTTTCTTCGCGCGCTCCACGGACAGCCGCGTCGTCGTCACGAGCTACCAGAACGGGCTGCTTCACTCGAGCTACATCTCGTCCATGCCGGAGTACCAGCCCGGGAATGCGTTCGACGCGACGCAGTTCCTGTACAACGCGATCACGTGCAATTTCCATGTGACGCCCGCGAAGCGTTCCACTTGGAGCCGGGTCAAGTCGCTCTACCGCTGATATGGAGTGACCGGCCGCCGCGCGTCACAGCGAAAGCCTTTCTCGGCATCCCCCGGCGCGTGAGCCGCCCGACTCGCCGAGGGCCGCGGTCTCGCCCGTGACGCGTGGAGGGCGTGCCGTGAGCCTCGCCGCTGCTCGACCGCTCCGTGCCCCTCGGCTACCCTCGCCCCTCCATGGGCTTCCATCTCCGCGCTCCCTACTCGCCCGCAGGCGACCAGCCGCAGGCCATCGCCGAGCTTGTCGCCGGCCTGCGCGCCGGTGAGCGCCACCAGACGCTGCTTGGCGTCACCGGTTCCGGCAAGACGTACACCATCGCCAACGTGCTGGCGGAGTGGGGTCGTCCCGCGCTGGTCGTCTCACACAACAAGACGCTGGGCGCGCAGCTCTACGGGGAGTTCCGTCAGTTCTTCCCCGAGGACGGTGTCGGCTATTTCATAAGCTACTACGACTACTACCAGCCCGAGGCGTACGTGCCGTCGACGAACACGTACATCGCCAAGGACGCCAGCATCAACGACGACATCGACCGGCTTCGACTTCAGGCGACCTCGCTGTTGCTCGAACGCGAGGAGGTGCTGGTCGTCGCCAGCGTTTCGTGCCTGTATGGCCTAGGCACGCCCGAGGACTGGCGCGGCATGCGCATCGACCTGCGTGCGGGCCATACGCTGCGACGGCGCGAACTCCTGGACCAGCTCGTCGCGATCCAGTATCAGCGCACGGACCTCGACCTGTCTCGCGGTCAGTTCCGGGTGCGCGGCGACGTGGTCGAGGTGAAACCCGCCTATGAGGACTTCCACGTCCGCATCGAACTCGATGACGACGTGGTGGCCCGCATCTCGAGCGTGGATCCAGTGACGGGCCGGACGCTGCGCACGATGGATCGCTTGGCACTCTACCCGGCCAAGCACTTCGTCACACCCGCGGGGCGCATCCAGACCGCGCTCGGCTCGATCCGCGCCGAGCTGCGCGAGCGGCTCACGGTCCTGCGCGCCGAGGGTAAGCTGCTCGAGGCGCAGCGCCTGCAGCAGCGCACCGAGTACGATCTCGAGCTCCTCGGCGCGCACGGCACCTGCCCCGGCGTCGAGAACTACTCGCGCCATCTCTCCGGCCGCGCGCCAGGGGAGCGCCCGGGCTGCCTGCTCGACTACTTCCCGCGCACGGCAGATGGGCGTGCGGACTTCCTCACCATCATCGACGAGTCGCACGTCACGGTGCCGCAGATCGGCGGCATGTACGAAGGCGACCGTTCGCGCAAGCAGACGCTCGTGGACTTCGGCTTCCGGCTCCCGAGCGCGCTCGACAATCGCCCGCTCAAGTTTCCCGAGTTCGAGTCGCTCGTGGGCCCGATCCTCTACATCTCGGCCACGCCCGGCGAATACGAGCTACAGAAGTGCCATGGCGTCGTGGTGGAGCAGATCATCCGGCCCACGGGGCTCGAGGATCCCGAGCTGGTACTGAAGCCCGTGGACGGCCAGGTAGACGACCTGCTGCACGAGATCCGCGTACGCGTGGAGCGCAAGGAACGCACGCTCGTCACCACGCTCACGAAGCGCATGGCCGAGGACCTCACAGACTACCTCACGGAGATGGGCGTCAAGGTCCGCTACCTGCACAGCGACATCGACGCGCTCGAGCGCGTCGAGATCCTGCGCGGCCTGCGGCTCGCGGACTTCGACGTGCTGGTCGGCATCAACCTGTTGCGCGAGGGGCTCGACCTGCCCGAGGTGTCACTCGTCGCCATCCTCGACGCCGACAAGGAAGGTTTCCTGCGCTCGGAGCGCTCGCTCATCCAGACGGCCGGACGCGCGGCGCGCAACGCGGGCGGGCGCGTCATCTTCTACGCCGACCGGCTCACGGACTCCATGCGGCGCGCCATCGCCGAGATGAATCGCCGCCGCGAGAAGCAGCAGTCCTACAACACCGAGCACGGCATCACGCCGCGCACCATCTTGAAGTCAGTCGAGGAGATCCTGCAGGCCACCAGCGTCGCCGACGCAATCGGCCGGGGCGAGCAGGGGAAGCGAGAAGACGTTGTGCTCTTGGGCGATGACTCCGAACGATTGCTCGCCCAACTCGAGGGCGACATGCTCGACGCCGCGCGCGCGCTGGAGTTCGAACGCGCCGCTTCCTTGCGTGACCGCATCGACGACGTGCGTGCCGCGCTCGCCATGGCACGGGCCGGCGGCGAGCCGGGGCTGGAACTGGCGCGCGCGTCGGGCGTGCGGCCGGGTCGAGAACCCCGCCGGGTGAAACGCCGGTTCGGAAAGGACCGTTAGCCGTGCACGAGAGTTTCCTCCCGCTCGTCAAGTTCGCGCTCTCGGAGGACGTCGGCACGGGGGACGTCACGACGCTGAATGCGGTGCCGGCTCGGGTCGGCGCGCGCGCCGCGCTCGTGGCCAAGGCGCCGGGCGTCGTGTCGGGCATCGAGATCGCCGCCATGACGTTTCGCGAGGTGGACCCCACGCTCAAGTTCAAGCCCGTTGCGAAAGACGGGCACGAAGTGCCTGCGGGGGCAGCACTTGCCACGGTCTCCGGTTCGGCTGCGAGTATCATGACGGCGGAGCGCACGGCGCTGAACTTCCTCATGCGTCTCTCGGGGGTCGCCACGCTCACGCGGCGCTACGTGAACGCCATCGCGGGCACGGGCGCGATGATCCTCGACACGCGCAAGACGACGCCGGGACTGCGGATCCTCGAGAAGTACGCCGTGTTGTGTGGCGGGGGCCACAACCATCGGCTCGCGCTGTGGGACATGTATCTCGTCAAGGACAACCACATCCGTGCCGCGCGCGGGCTCACGAACGCGATCGACATGATCCAGCGCACGCGGCGCGACCTGTTGCTCGAGGTGGAGGTGGAGTCCATGGACCAGTTGCGCGAGGCGCTGCGGCCCGAGGTGGATCGCATCCTCGTGGACAACCAGCCGCCGGAGACCGTGCGGCGCTGCGTCGAGGAGGTCGATCTCTGGTATGCCGCGAACCCACCCGAGCATTCGCGCGTGCGCGAGGGAGCCAAGCGCTGGCCCGAGGTGGAAGTGTCGGGCGGGCTCGACCTCGACACGATTCGTGTCTACGCCGAGACCGGCGCGGACTATCTGTCCGTGGGGGCCATCACGCATTCGGCGCCGTCGCTCGACCTGAGCCTGGAGATCGAGGAAGTTGGCTGACGACTTCGATCGCGCGCGATTCACGTCGCGTCTCGTGACGCGACGGCTCGGCCGGCGGCTGCTCGTGCGCGAGCTCACGGCGTCCACGAACGACGACGCGTGGGATTCGTTCACCACGCTCGGGGATGGAGTCACCGTGATCGCACTCGACCAGACGCGCGGCCGCGGACGTGCTGGCAGGCGCTGGGAGCACGCGCGCGGCAAGGGCCTGGCGCTCTCGGTAGCGCGGGTACTCGGCTGCGACGTTCGCCAGGCGGGTATCGTGCCGCTCGCGACGGGACTCGCCGTGGCGCAGGCCTGCCATGCGCTCGGGGTGACCGCGGCGCGCCTCAAGTGGCCGAACGACGTGCTCGTGCACGAGCGCAAACTGGCTGGCGTGCTGTGCGAGCTGCGACGCGTGCCGGGTGCGGGCGAGGCGGTTGTGATCGGCGTGGGACTCAACGTCCGGCAGGCGCGAACGGACTTTCCCGATGAGCTCTCCGATACGGCGACGTCGCTCGAGCTCGAGGGCTCGAAGGCTTTGATCGAGGACGCGGCGGCGGAGGTCCTGAACCGGCTTGAACCGCTGTGGGACGAATCCCAGGAGGGCGACCGCGATGCGGTGCTCGAGGCGTGGTCGCGCTGGAGCGAGCACTGGGGTCGGTGGGTGAGCGTACGCACACCCTCGGGGGCCGTCTCGGGGATCGCGCTGCGGCTCGACGCCGAAGGCGGCCTCGTGCTGCGCACCGAGGCGGGCCTCGAGACCACGGTCGTGGTCGGTGACGTGCTGCCGTCGGACTCGGGACTCGACGTCGCATGATCAGCCCGCATCGCTCGCCTGACGAGCCACCGCTCGACGACGATGTCGTGGACGCGGAGGGGGCGCGCGGCATGGGATTCCTTGAGCACCTCGCGGACCTGCGTCGCGCGCTGTGGAAATCCTCTATCGCGGTCATGGTCGGGATGATCGCGGGGTGGACGTTCGCGCCGCGTGTGCTCGAGGACCTGGTCCAGCGCACCGTCCATCACGCGGTTGTGCTGTCGCCGTTCGAGGCGTTCAACGAACGGTTCAAGCTCACGTTCATCCTCGGGCTGGGGCTGGCGCTGCCCGTCGTGTTCTGGCAGGCATGGTCGTTCGTGGTACCTGGGCTCCTCAAGAAGGAGCGCCGCTGGGTCCCGGGCCTGGCCCTCGGTTCCATGGTGCTGTTCGCCGTGGGTGCTTCAGCGGCCTACTTCTATGTCGTTCCGCTCGTGGTCAGGGTGCTCGAGAGCTTCCTCGTCGCGGGCGTCACGACCGAGATCCGCTTGGGTGCGCTGCTCGACTTCACCTACAACCTGGCGCTCGCCTGCGGCATCCTCATGCAGCTGCCGCTCGTGACGCTGGTGCTCACGGTGATCGGGCTGGTGAGCCCGGCGTTCCTGCTCAGACAATGGCGCATCGCGCTGGTCGCGGTCTTCGTGCTCACGGCAGCGATCACCCCGGGTGACGTCGTGAGTGCGCAGATCGTGATGGGAGGTCCCATGGTGCTGCTCTACTTCGCGAGCGTCGGCCTGTCGTTCCTCGTGGCGAGGCGGCGGGACGAAGCCGAGCGGCGGGAGGGGGCGGAATGAGCGCGGCACGGAGGGTGGCGAAGCGGCGGGGGGCACGCGTGACGCGGAAGGGCGGAGCGGGGCCCACGCAACCGCTGATCGCGGTGGACGTGGGCAACACCGAGACTGTCGTGGGACGCTTCCTGGGCGCCGAGCTCGAGGAGTCCTGGCGCGTCACGAGCGGCCGCTCGACGGCCGACGAGCTGCGACTGTCACTCGAGAGCATGCTGCGCACCGGCGCCGCGGGCAGCGCCAGCGTGCTGTGCTCGGTGGTGCCGTCGCTCACGGCAAAGTGGTCCGAAGCGCTGCAGGCGATGACGGGTCGTGAGCCCCTGGAGGTGACGGCAGCGAACTCGCCGATCCCACTCCACGTCGCGGAGCCCGACGCCGTGGGACCGGATCGCATCGCGAACGCGCTCGCGGGGCGTGTGCTGCACGGTTCGCCGTGCATCGTCGTGGACGTCGGCACCGCGACGACGTTCGACTGCGTCTCGAAGCAGGGCGCGTTCGTGGGAGGCGCGATCGCGCCGGGGCTCGGCACCGCGTCGGACGAGCTGTTCCGCCGCGCGGCGCGCCTCTCGAGCATCGAGCTTCGCCGACCCGAGCGCGCGATCGGCCGCACCACCGCGGAGAACCTGCGCGTCGGCGTGTTGTGGGGCTACGCCGGCCTCGTGGACGCGCTCGTACGCCGCATGCGAGGAGAACTCGGCGGCCGGCCGCGCGTCGTCGCCACCGGGGGTCAAGCGCGGCTCGTGGCACCGGAATGCGAGACGGTGGACCTCGTGGACGAAGGGCTGACACTCCGTGGATTGCGGCTGCTGTGGGAGGCGTCGCGATGAACGTGGCCGTCCGGCGTCGCGCCGTCGCCCTGTCGCCGCTGGCGCTCGCCTCGCTGGTCGTCACGCTCGCCGTCGCCGCGCCAGCGTCCCGAGCGGCGACGCGTCCGCGTGCCGAGTCAAGCGCGCTGGCGGCGCGCGACACCCAGCTCGTGCGCGGGTACGTGAGAACACTCGCCGACCCTCGCTGGGAGGGCCGGGGCGTCGGCCTCGCAGGCATCGATTCCGCGGCGCGGTGGATCGCAAGCCGGATGCGGGCCGCGGGACTCGTGCCCGCCGGCGACAGCGGCGGCTGGTACCAGTCGTTCGAGGTCACGACCGGCGTCGTTCCCGAGGAGCCGTGCGCGATCGAGGTGGGTGCTTCGCGCTTCGCGCTCGGCGACTCGCTCCAGCCGCTCGGCTTCAGCAGCAACGGCAGGGCACGGGCCCGCGTCGTGTTCGCGGGCTACGGCATCACCGCACCCGGCTACGACTGGGACGACTACGCGGGGCTCGACGTGCACGACGCCATCGTGCTCGTCTTGACGCAGGAGCCGGGTGAGATGGACAGCACGAGCCGGTTCGACGGCACGTTCACCACTCCGTTCGCCGACCTGCGCACGAAAGCGATCAACGCGCGCGAGCACGGCGCGCTCGGGCTGCTCGCGGTGAACGGGCCGCGCTGGCATGCGGGCGAGCCGCCTCGACCGCCAGCTCGGGACGGCGAGGGCTACATGACGAGCGGGCTCCTGGCCGCGTTCGTCTCGGAGGAGGTCGCGGATGCGATCCTCGCACCGGTGGGACTCGACCTCGCGCGCGCGCAGGGCATCATCGAGGACGTCCGGCGGCCGCACTCGCTGGCGCTCCCGGACAGCGTGAGCCTCACGTTGAATGTGCGCCGCTCGCGTGCCATCACGCGCAACGTCGTCGGGCTGCTCGCGGGACTCGATAGCGCCCGCACGCTGGTGATGGGTGCGCACTACGACCACTTAGGCTACGGTGGGCGATCTTCACTGGCTCCGAATCAGCACGTACCGCACGTCGGCGCGGACGACAACGCCTCGGGTGTTTCCGCCGTGCTCGCGGCGGCAGAGCGCCTGGCCGCGCGATCGCGTGCCGGCTGGAAGCCCGTTCACACGCTGGTGTTTGCCGCGTTCAGCGGAGAGGAGATGGGGCTCGTGGGCTCGGCGCACTTCACTGACGCGCCGCCCAAGCCGATGCCCACGGTCGAGGCCATGGTGAACCTCGACATGGTGGGCCGGCTGCGCGATGAGAGACTTCAGATCCTGGGCGTGGGCACCTCCAGCGAGTTCCCCGATCTCGTACGGGCCGTGAATCAGGACGTCCCGACGGCGCGGTTCGCGCTGCGCACGAGCGAGGACGGCTACGGGCCGTCCGACCACCAGTCGTTCTACAAGAAGAACGTGCCCGTGCTCATGCTGTTCACGGGTGCACACGCCGACTACCACAAACCGAGCGACACCTGGGACAAGGTGAACGCCACCGGCCTCGCGCGCGTCTCGAGGTTCGCGCAGGCGCTCGTGGAATCGCTCGACGCACGGCCGCGCGTGAGCTTCACGAAGGCGCGATCGGACAGCTCTCCGGGCCGGATCGCCGGCGGGGGCGGCTACGGCGCGTGGCTCGGCACCATCCCGGACTACATGCAGACCGAGGGTGGCGTACTGCTCTCGGGCGTGCGCGACGACAGCCCCGCCGCGAAGGCCGGTCTCGCCGAGAACGACGTGATCGTGCGCTTCGACGGCATGCGCGTGGACAACATCTATGACTATATGTTCGCGCTGCGTACACGGAAGCCAGGACAGGAGGTGCG
>JAHFBW010000155.1 GCA_023249845.1 Candidatus Eiseniibacteriota bacterium | reverse complement strand
TCCGAGACGCCGCGAGGATCGCGTGCGGGCCCCAGCGCGTGCCGCCCTGGTACGACGTGCTGAAGTCGTAGGGCACGGGAAGGACCGCGACGCGGCTCGACTCGAGCGCCGAGTGCTCCGGCTCCAGGCCGGCGAAGTTGAACGGCAGGCCCCAGCTCGGGAACGTGGGCTTCATGCGCGACGGCTCCTTGCGAGGTTCACGGGCCGCGCCTCGGTGAACGCGAGGCGCGGATCGGGGTGCCGGGACGGAACTCGCGCCCCGGGTGGCACGTGGGCCACCGGGCGCGAAAGGGTTCGCAGAGTGCCGTCCTCGCCCGGAAAGCACAAGGCCCCGGCCGATCGCTCGGCCGGGGCCCGTGTCGAGAGCGTCCGGTCAGGCGGTCCGAGCGGCTGGACGCCCGACACGGCGGCGCTGCGTGCGGACTTCCGCCGCCGCGCCATTGATGTCCTTCGGGAACTCGGTGCCGCGGTCAAGGATGTTGCACTCGGCCTTCGTCATCCCGAACGTGCGCTTCAGGTAGTCCCCGGCGAAATCCGTGTCGAACGCCTTGCACGAGAAGATGTCCACCGACACGTAGCGCTTGTCCGGGAACGTGTGGATGCTGATATGGCTTTCCGCGATCAGGACGAAACCCGACAGGCCCCAGTCCTCGGGCTTCAAACCGCTGTACTTGAACACGTAGGGCGGCATGATCTTGGTCATGCCGATTCGGGCGGGAAGTTCTTCCAGGATCCGGTAGATGAGGTTCAGATCCGTCAGCTTCTCCTTGTCGCACCCGTATCCATCGAGCATGAGGTGAGGCCCGAATCCGGTCATCTCGTCAGCCACCTCCGTTTGTCCCGCGCCAGGCGCGGCGTCTTGGTCCGATCGCGATCAGCATGAGCGTTCACCTCTCGGAGTCGTTACCACCGAACTCGTCGAAGTCGTCGTCACCTACCTGCAAGTCGTCGTCCGCGACGAAGTCCTCATCGAAGTCGTCGTCATCGTCACTGAACTCGTCGTCGAGGTCGTCCTCGTCGAACTCCTCGTCGTCCTCGATCTCGTCGTCTCCGAGCGCTTCGACATCCTCTCCGCCGAAGACGTCGAAGTCGTCGTCCTCGCCGCCCTTCTTGCGCTTCATGTCACCCCTCGTGAGCGGGACTCACTCGACGCACTTCACGTGCGCCACACCTTTGATGCGTGATCCACCGCGCGGTTCTGCTCGATGTGCGATCACGCGCTTCCTTCCGAAAGCACGCGCAGTATACGAAGCACCTCCGGGGGGTCAATGGAAAATGCGGGCCACGCCGAGAAGGCTTTCCGGCGCCGCCGAGCGCCTGCCGAGTGCTTGCGGAGCGGCTGCCGAGCCGCGCGACGTGAGCGGCGTTTCGACGGGCACCCGGCCACGCGAAATGACGCACCGCGAGGAGCGAACTCGTGCCGAAATCCGCCCGATTCGTGCGCCGGCGCGGGCGTCCGGAGAAGGTGCGCGGAGGCCGCGGCGCTCGTCGCTGGCTCGCCACCCGGGTAGGCGTTCACGGGCGGCATGCGAAGGTGAATGGCGGGGTTGACGGGACTCGAACCCGCGACCTCCTGCGTGACAGGCAGGCGTTCTAACCAACTGAACTACAACCCCGCGAGCCCGGCGCGCGCGGCGGTGGAATCGCCGCAACGCCAAGGAACGCGGCACAATAGCGACCGCTCCCCGAGGTGTCAACGGGCACGCGAGCGCGAAGTTCTCCTTCGAGGCGAGCGGACGGCTTCACGACTTTCTATCAGTAGAGCCGCTTGAGCGAGGACCCGGGATAGTAGTGCGCCAGGATGGTCTCTCCGCGCAAACCGTCCCTCGCCATGCCCAGCGCGCCCGTCTGGCAGAGCCCCACGCCATGCCCGAATCCGGCTCCGTTGGCCACCACGGCAAGCACCCGCCGGGACACGGGATCGCGACGCACGGCGATCTTGAACAGGTTCGAGCGCAGGATGGAGCCCGGATTGCCGCCGCGCCGCAATACCTGGCGCAGCGAGTGAGCGTGCACCCGGATGACGCCCGTGGTGGTCTCCACCTCCAGCCACCAGACGCGCCCCGAGCGGGAGCGCTCGGCGACGCGGACGTCCATCAGATCGCCCACGCCGGCGGCAGGTAGCGCCACATTGAACGTGCGGCCGAAGCGCGCCAGGTTGGCGATGAACTCGCTCGCGGTCCACTCCTCTCGCCAGCGGTGGTGCGGCGAGGTGGCGCAGTGGTCCGCGGCGCCGTCGGCATCCAGGTGGCTCGTGAGGTAGTCGTACGGCGTCGTGGGCCAGGCTTCCCAGGCCTCGGCCGTGATGCCGCCACAGGTCGAGTAGTAGTTGGCGCGGATCGGCAGCCCACGCGAGAGCGCCACCGTCCCGCTCGTGCTCTCGACGCAGCGAGAGGCGAGCGGCCGCTCGGCGCCCTCCGGCCCGTAGACCTGGTCCTCGACTGTGGCGTACAGGTCGAAGCCCTCTTCCCCACGCCGACCTTTGTAGAACAGCGTGTAGCTTCGCGCGGCGACGGCCTGGGCTCGGCCGGCCTCGAGCAACGAGTCCGCCAGCGCGCCGATCTCGCCTGGGACGACACCCTTCAAATAGGGTTCGAGCTCGATGCGCGTGGCCACGGTGATCTTGCCGCGAGCGTTCATGAACACCTTGAAACGCCCGCGCCAGCTCTGGCCATTCCAGCGGAGCGCGGCCGACTGGCCATTCGTGAGCCGGTCGGGCCCCACCCAGAGCGTGTCGCCGGCGTGGAGCACGAGGAGCGGGACCGCCCGGGCGCGGTCTCGCGGCGTCACGAGCAGCTGCGTGCCCGAGACGCGCAGCTCCACCGGGCCCCCGACGGAATGCACGCCCGGGCGGTCGGGGCTCTGCACCTCGAGGACCTGCGATCCACTGAAGTCCACCTGGGTGTCGTCCAGATCCCATGCGAGGCCGATGTCGAGCGTGGGCTCGCGCGATTCGCCGCCTGGCGGCTCCACGGCCGCGGGCGGCTCCTCGCGGCGGGGTGCGGGCGCTGGACTCGTCACGGGTGGCGTCGGAACAGGCTCCGCCGCCGGAGGCGTCGGCCCGGAATGCCCCACCGCGATGGGTGCACAGCCCGACGATGCCAGGAGCGCCGCCGACACCAGCGCGGCAAGCGCTGCCTGCGCTGACCTCGTGCGCGCGCTCATGCCCGCGCCGCCGCGAGCGGCCCGCCCGGCGTGATGCTGCCGAGCACCACCGGATGGCGCGCCCCGGTGGCGCCGGGCACATTGCCGGGCGCGCCGCACAGCGTGAGGTGCGCCAGGAACGCGAACGCGAGCGCTTCCTTGATGCCGGGCGAGACGCCCAGTTCGTCCAAACGAGAGAGCGTCATGTCCTCAAGGCGGCGGCGGAGCGCCGTCATGAGCGTGACGTTCCGCACGCCGCCGCCGCTCGCGTAGACGGCGTCCACCGAACCGTGCGGCAGCACGAACTCGCGGATCGCGCGCTCCACCGAGCCCGCCGTCAGCTCCACCGCGGTCGCGAGCGTGTCCTCGAGCGAGAGCCCCATGCTCTCCCCCATCTCGGCCAGTCTCTCGGCGTAACGTTCGCCGAAACGCTCCCGCCCGGTCGAACGAGGGGGCGGCATCGAGAAGAACGGGTCCGCGAGCAGTTCCTCGAGCAGCGCCGGATGTGCGCGACCGGAGGCGGCGAGGCCGCCCGCGTCGTCGTGCCGCGCGAGCCCGCGCGTGCCCGCCTGCACGAGGCCGTCGAGCACGGCGTTCCCCGGCCCGGTGTCGAACGCCAGCACGTCGGTCAGCGCGCCGCCGCGCTTCAACCAGGTGATGTTCGCCATGCCACCCAGGTTCAATAGCACGCGTGATTCGCGATCAGAGCGGAACAGCCAGAAGTCGGCGATCGGCACGAGCGGCGCTCCCTCGCCACCTGCCGCGGTATCGCGCCGGCGGAAGTCGCTCACCACGGTGACGCCCGTTCGCTCGGCGAGCGTGGCGGCCGAACCGAGCTGCAGCGAGAGTGCGCACCCGCCGCCCAATGACCTCGGCAGATGGCGCACCGTCTGTCCGTGGGAGCCGATCGCCGAGACGTCGGTGAGCCGCACTCCTGCCTGGTCCACCACGTCGCGCACGGCGTCCGCATAGGCCTCGGCGAGCGCCACGTCCAAGCGCATGAGCCGTTCCAACTCGAGCGACGCCGCGGCAGCCACGGCGAGCACCTCGGCGCGCAATTCTTGAGGAAGCGGCGTCTCGCGCTCGGCCAGCACTTGATGCGTGGCCGAGAGGCCGTCGCCCGCGAGTTTCACGAGCACCGCGTCCACGCCGTCGGCCGAAGTGCCGGTCATCAATCCCACGACCAGGTGTTCGGGACGCGTGCGGTAGTCCCGGAGGGGTGCCAGCACGTCACGCGGCATGAGTATTCCGCGGCATTCCGGGTCGTCCGAAGCTCCGGATCCGAGAGTTCACGGCAGGGTCACCTCGAGCCAAGTTGCGACACGATGAACGAATCGGCGCTCGCGAGCGCGCGAGCGGCGCTCGCGTTCCCTGAGAGCGTCTCCCAGATGGCATCGCCGAGGCGCGACTCCAGCACCGGCCAGTCGCGGCGTCGCGGAGCATAACGGGAGGTCGCGATCTGGCGCAGCGTCACCAGGCCGGCAGCGTTCTGGCTGTACCACGCCGTGCTCTCCGCGTCCACACGCGAGGGCCAGGCCTGGGGCACCGCGGCGGCCAACGCCTGCGCGTTCTCGGGCTGCACGAGGAAACGCGCGAGCTTCAAGGCCTGCTCCTTGTGATGCGAGTCGGTGAAGCTCACGAGCACCTCGCCATCCGCCCACGACGACGACGTGCCGTGCTCGCGGGACGGAGGCGGCACGAGCGCCACACCGGGCCGGCGCCCGGCGCGGGCGGCCGCGTCCGCCAGGCTCGCGTCGGCGATCAGCATGCCGAGGTGGCCGGCCAGGAACGCGCGCTCGAGCGAATCGCGCGGGGCGCCGAGCCCGCTGCGCTTGAGCGCCAGCAGCAACTCGAGCGCTTCCGCGGGGGCCGGTTCCGCGAGCCGGCTGGAGTCGAGCCCCGCCGTGAACAGGTCGCCTTCGTCGCTCCAAACCCACGGCAGCCATGCGCGCGTGAGCTCCCGCGCGGAGCCCGTCGCGACGCCGAACCCGCCCACACCCGGCAACCGGTGGAGCCTGGCGGCAGCGGCGCGCAGTTCGTCCCACGTGGTGGGTGCGCGGGCGCTGTCCAAGCCCGCACGCGCGAACAACCCCCGCTCGTAGACCAGCACCGGTGCCCGCAGCGTCCATGGCAGGCCATAGATGGCGTCCCCCACCATGCACAGGTCCCAGCCGCGCAGCGACGTGCGCAGGTCGGCCACACCCGCGCTCCAGTCCGATAGCGAGCTACCCGCGAGCCATTCGGGCATCTGCGCACCCGTCAACTGGCAGAGGTCGGGCAGCCGGCCGGACCGGAGTGCGAGCGAGAGGCTGTCGTTCGCCGAATCCCATGGCAGGGCGCGGAGCCGCACGTGGACGCCCGGGGTCTCGGCCTCGAAGCGCTGCACGATCGGCACCACCGCCTGGACCGGCCAGCTCACCCAGAACTCGACGGGCGGCCGCTCCGCCGGTCGCCGCGGCGTGCACGAGATGAGCACGAACACGGACGCCAGACACGCCATCGCCAACGCCAACGCGGGCCGCGGCCTCACGAGCCTCACGAGCCGCCGCTCTCCGGCACGGCCTCCCCCAGCGCGCCGCGAACGAACCCGTCGCTCGCTGCGAGTCGGCGCTCGGCCTCGGCGCGCGAGCAGCCGAGCTTCACCATGACGATGGCGGTCTTGACGCTCTTGCCCGCGCCTTCGATGGCGCGGTCCGCGGTCGCGTAGTCGCAGCCCGTGACCGTCATGACCGTTCGGCGGCCGCGCTCGACCAGCTTCTGGCTGTTCGCCATCAGGTCCACCATCATGTTCTCGTACGCCTTGCCGATCCGCACGAACGACGCGGTCGAGAGCATGTTGCAGACCAGCTTCTGCGCCGTGCCCGCCTTCATGCGCGTGCTGCCCATCAACACCTCGGGGCCCACGACCGGGCAGATCGCCACGTCCACCTCGAGCGTGAACTCCTCGCGCGGCGTGCAGGTGACGTACACCGTGCGCGCGCCGAGCGAGCGCGCCCGCGCGATCGCGCTCACGACGTACGGCGTGCGCCGGCTCGCGGCCAGGCCCACCACCGTGTCCTCGGGGCCCACCTCGAGGTCGTCCATGGCGTGCGCGCCCTGGTCGGCGCGGTCCTCGGCGCCTTCGACGGCGCGCACCACCGCGGTGTAGCCGCCGGCGATCACGCCCACCACCATGTCGGGATCCGAGCCGAACGTGGGCGGGCACTCCGAGGCGTCGAGCACCCCGAGGCGCCCGCTCGTGCCGGCCCCCACGTAGACGAGGCGGCCGCCGGCCCGGAACGACGCCACGATGTGGTCCACCGCGCGCGCGATGTAGGGCAGCTCGCGGGCGACCGCCTCAGGCACGGTGTGGTCCTCGGCGCTGATCCGTGCGAGCAGTTCCGCGACCTCGAGCAAGTCGAGATCCATGGTGCGCGGATTCCGCTGCTCGGTGGCGAGCTTCGCGAACTCCTCGAAGCGGACGCGATCGTCCATGACGCTCCTGCGTGTGGGATACCGGCGCGCGGCAGGATGCCACGCGCGTGAAAGCGACGGCAAGCATGATGCCATGGCTCGGCACGGCCCGTGGAGCCCGAATCGACGCGGGTTTGGCGTGGCGAGCGAGCGCCGTGGGCGCTACGCTGCACGACCCCAACCCGGAACCAAACCCCCGAGGAGCCCGCATGGCATCCGTGTCCACTGTCTCAGCCTTGGCCGCGCCGTCGGATCCCGCGTCGTTCTCGCTCGCGCGCGGCTTCCACACCGCCGCGACCGCCTGTGGCTTGAAGACGAGCGGCAAGCTCGACCTGGGAATGGTCTGGGCGGACGCTCGGTGCGCGGCGGCCGGCGTGTTCACCACGAATCGCGTGCAGGCCGCACCGGTGCACGCGTGCCGAGAGTCGCTCGGTGCCGCCGCGGGCCGGATGCGCGGCGTGCTCTACAACTCCGGCTGCGCGAACGCCGTGACCGGCGAGCGCGGCCTCGCCGACGCACGGCGCATGCGCGCACTCGGCGCTTCCGCAATCGGCGCGGCGGAGGACGAGCTGCTCGTGCTCTCCACGGGCATCATCGGCCGCTTCCTCGACATGGAGCGCGTTGCACGCGGCGTGGCCGCGCTCGGCTCGCCCGAGGCGCTTCGCTCAGCCCTGGACGCGGCGCAGGCGATCATGACCACCGACACTCGCGAGAAACTGGCCGCGACGGAACTCGATTTGCCCACGGGCCGCATTCGAGTGGCTGGATTCGCCAAGGGCGCCGGCATGATCCACCCGGCCATGGCCACGATGCTCTCCGTGATCACCACCGACGCGAAGCTCGAGCCCGAGCGCCTGGACCGCTGCCTGCGCGCCGCGGTGTCTCGGAGCTTCAATCGCATCAGCGTGGACGGCGACATGAGCACGAACGACACCGTGCTGGTGCTCGCCTCGGGCGCCGCGGGTGCCGCAGTGGATGACTCCTGCGAGCCCGCGTTCGCCGGGGCGCTCACCGCCGTGTGCACATCCCTGGCGCGGCAGATCGCGCGCGACGGCGAGGGCGCCACACGGTTGGTGGAGCTGCGCGTCACGGGAGGAACCAGCGAAACCCAAGCGCATCGCGTGGGCGACGCCATCGCGTGCTCGCCGCTCGTCAAGACCGCGATCCACGGAAGCGACCCCAACTGGGGCCGCATCCTCGCCGC
>JAHFBW010000433.1 GCA_023249845.1 Candidatus Eiseniibacteriota bacterium | reverse complement strand
GCGTTCACGTCCGCGGTGACCAGGCCCTGCAGGAATTTTTTGGCGTCGGGGCCGTGGAAGCGGAAGAAGCCCCAGGTGGTCACGTCGAGCGCGCGCAAGGCCATGCGCCGATTATAGCGGATTCGCTATGCTCTCCCCATGAACCGGATCGGGCTGCTGTTCGACATGGACGGGGTCGTGTGCGACAACATGGGCGCGCACGTTTCGGCGTGGCGGATCTTTTTCCGCGCCCGCGGCATCGAGATCGAGACGCGCGAGTTCCTGGCCAACACCATGGGCATGCCCACCCGCGACGTGCTGTCCTACTACTTCAAGCGCGCGGTCCCGCGCGCCGAGGCCGCGCGGCTGGCGGAGGCCAAGGAGACCTTGTACCGCAAGCTGTACGCGCCCAAGCGCCGCGCCGCGCCCGGACTGCGCCGCCTACTGGCCGCGTCGCACGCCGCGGGCTGGGGCGTGGGCCTGGGCACGGGCTCCAAGGACGACAACGTGACCTTCATCCTGGACGGGCTCAAGCTGCGCCGGAGCTTCGACGCGGTGGTGGACGGCGGCGAGGTCGAGAAGGGAAAACCCGACCCCGAGACGTTCCTCCGCCTCGCCGACAAGCTGAAGGTGAAGCCGCGCGACTGCGTGGTGTTCGAGGACTCTTTGCTGGGCGAGGAGGCCGCGCGCCGCGCCGGGATGGCGGTGATCGCGGTGACCACCTCTCACCGCGCCGACGAGTTCCGCCACGCCGCGCTGGCCGTGCGCGACTTCAGGAAACTGGCGACGGCGACGGTGCGCGCGCTCGCGTCCCGCCGCTGAGGTAAGGCCGCACCAGCTCGAAGACGGGGCTGGCGGCGAGCGTCGTCGCGACCGCCATCAGCACGTAGATCGTGAACGTCGTGGGCGTGATCACGCCCCGCTCGAGGCCGATGTTGAGCAGGATGAGCTCCATGAGGCCGCGCGAGTTCATCAAGGTGCCCACGGCCGCGGACTCCGCGAGCGTGTAGCCGCCCAGGCGCGCGGCCAGCCCGCACGCCAGCCCCTTGCCCGCGGTCGACGCGAGCAGGACCAGCGCCGCCGCCGCCCACAGGGCCGGCGAGTCGAGCAGTCCCAGGCGCGTGTTGAGCCCCGAATACGCGAAGAAGGTCGGCAGCAGCAGGACCGTGGTCACCGGCTCGACGCGCTCGCGCACGGCCCGCGCGAACTCGCCGCGCGGCAGGGAGAGGCCGAACAGGAACGCTCCGAACACCGCGTACAGGCGGATCGAGTCGGTGATCCACGCGGCGATCATCAGTCCCAGCAGGGCCGCGCCGAGGCCGTCCATGCCGAGAGCCGCCGGACCCGCGCGCGCGACCAGGCGCCGCGCGAGCGGGCGCGCGACGAAGAAGACCGCGGCGGCGAAGAGCAGTCCTCCGCCGATCGCCGACAGCGCGATGCCCGCGTCGGACTTCAGGACCGCGAGCAGGACGGCGAGCATGGCCCACGCGGCGACGTCGTCGCAGGCCCCCGCGGCCAGCGCCAGCGCGCCGACGCGCGTGCCCGACAGGCCGCGCTCGACGATGATGCGCGCGAGCATCGGGAACGCGGTGATGCACATCGCGGCGCCGGCGAAGAGCATCGCCTGCCAGCGCAGGACCTCCGGGGCGAAGAAGCCCGGCTGCGCGTGGCTCCAGGCGCCCAGGCCCGCGCCGAGGACGAGCGGCGCCGCGATCCCCGCCAGCGAGACCGACACCGAGCTGCGCCAGCCCGTCGCCAGCAGCTCGGGCCGGAACTCCAGCCCGACGCAGAACATGTACAGCGCCAGACCCAGCTGGCTGGCGGCGAACAGGATCGGCATCGCCTCGCGCGGAAAGATCCACGCGGACGCCCCGGGAGCGATCCAGCCGAACAGCGACGGCCCGAGCAGGACGCCGGCCACCATCTCGCAGACCACGGGCGGCTGGAGGAATCGCCGCCCGACGGCGGAGCACAGGCGCCCCGCGGCGCAGATCACGGCGAGTTGAAGGAAGAAGCGCGCCGAAAGATCGAAGCTCGTCACTTAAGCAACAGTATATCCAAGCGGAGACGCGCGCACCAGCCAATTTTGCTATCTTCGCAGGCGTGAAACTGGCCGCTTTCGAGGTCGCGACGTCCGCCGGACCCGTCGAGAAAGTCGGCGCGCTGCGCG
>JAHFBW010000154.1 GCA_023249845.1 Candidatus Eiseniibacteriota bacterium | reverse complement strand
CCGCGAACGGCACACTGTTCCTGCCCGACATGCGTCCGTTCGCGCCGCGACTCTCGGGTCCGGACGCGCACACGTTCGATCGGTTCCTCGACGACCAATTGAACCGCCGCCGGCGGCTCGACGGGGTCGAGGGCACCACGAACCCGCCGAACCCCAAGGCGTACGACCTCTACAACCCGCGGCTCAACGACGCGAAGTGGTATTTCAACGCCGAGTTCGCGGCGGCCCGCTCGGGCGGCGGCGACATCACGCTCGGGCGCGGCAACATCCTCGACAACTCCGAGGCGGTCGTCGTGAACGGTGAGCGCTGGACGCGCGACCGGGACTACACCATCGATTACGACCTGGGCCGCATCACGCTCAAGCGCCAGCTCGGCCCCGCGGACCAGCTCTCGGTGGACTACTCCTACGCACCTTTGTTCGCGCAGGCGAGCAAGACGCTTGTCGGCAGCGCGTTTCGGCTGGAAGGCCGCGACCGCAGCTTCGGCGGCGCGTTCCTCTACGAGAGCAAGGGCGCGCAGGACATCCGCCCGCGGCTCGGCGAGGAGCCCGCGCGCACGCTCATCACCGATCTCAACACGGACTGGCGCTTCAGGCCGGCGTTCTTGACGCGGCTCGCCGACGCGCTCCCCGGTGTGCGCACGACGACGCCGTCGGAGTTCAACGTACAGGCGGAAGGCGGCATGTCGTTCCCGAATCCGAACACGCGGAACGAGGTGTTCGTGGACGACATGGAGGGCGTGCGCGACGCCGTGTCGCTGTCCATGACGCCGGATCGCTGGCGCTGGTCGAGCGTACCGCGACGCGCCTCGTCCGTGGTGCAGGGAAATGCGGTGGTGACCGAGTCCTACCTGACGCTGCCCAAGTACTGGAACGCGGAGCTCCACTGGTACGTGCCGGTCAACACGGGCGGCGGCGAGTCCGACGGCGACCTGATCCACGAACGTGACCTGCGCCCGAAGCTCTCGGACGCTCAGGGAGGGCGCAACGTGCGGACGGTGCTGAGCATGTCCATCCCGCGCACCCCCGACCCCGCGCGGACGATCGGGTATGCCCCGGGGGACACGATGTGGGCAGGTCTCACCTACAACCTCGATGCGGTGGGTCTCGACCTGTCGCGCTCGCAGTTCCTCGAGATCTGGGTCAACGACTGGAATGACCACCACGACCCGGCGTTACGCCAGCCGCGCGTGCGTGGCGACGGCACGCCGGGCTCGAGCGCCAAGCTGCACATCGACCTCGGGCGCGTGAGCGAGGACCAGATGCGCGCACCCAACCACATCCCGAACGCCCGCATCGACACGGAGGACCGTCGTCCGCGCGACAACCAGCTCACCGTGACGGGCGACGACTCCGAGGACACCGGCATTGACGGCATCACCGACGCGGCGGAGCAGTCCGCGCTCGCCGCCGGGCAGCTCACGCTCGCGGACCTGTCGACCGCCTCGACGAGCGATCCAGAAGGCGACAACTGGGGCTCGGTCATCACCGACTTCTCTTCGGCCATGGATCCGCGCCGCTACGTCACAACGAACGGCACCGAACGCAACAAGGACGCGTTTCCGATCCCCGACACCGAAGACATGAACCTGAACGAGCAGCCGGATACTACCGAGGCCTACTTCGAGTACACGATCGACCTCGGCGACCAGGACACCACCTATCTCGTCACCAATGTACAGCGCGATTTCCCGGGGCTGGTTTCCGCGGACAACGGCTGGCGGCGCTATCGCATCCCGTTGAACGACACCCTGCGCGTGCGCTTCGGTTCGCCCGATCTCACCATCGCCCAGCACGTCCGACTGTGGGTGGATGGGCTGCGGACCGACGAGCGCACGTCGGCGGCGTCCTACCGACCGATGCTCATGCTCGGCGGGCTCGACATCGTGGGTAGTCGCTGGCTCACGACTGACCTCACCCCACGACAACGTGACGTCTTGCGCACGTCGGTCACACTGAATGCGATCAACACCGTGGACAACGCCGAGACCTACGACCCACCGTTCGACCCCGGCACGACGCGCAATGGCAGTGAGGCGTACCAGCGGCGCGAGCAGTCCATGGCGATGGAGTTCACCGACCTTCACCCGGCGGACTCGCTCGAGGCGTACAAGTCGTTCTCGATCCCCGAGAACTACAGCCGCTACGGCGTGCTGCGCTGGTTCGCCTCCAGCTTCGAGGTGACGAAGGAGGATCTCTCCGGCAACTCACTCGGCACGTACGACCCGGCGCAGGACTCGCTGTTCTACTTCGTTCGCTTCGCCTCGGACGACAAGGGAGACTCCTACTACGAGGTCAAGCGCAAGTTTCCGCGCTCGTCGACGGCGAAGGCGATCGGCTGGGAGGAGGTGCTCGCCGAGGTCGAAAAGCTCTCGATCGTGAAGCTCGCGCCGGACTTCCCGCCGCAGTCCACGCCGAACAACGCGCTCCTCTATCGCACGGCGCTGGCGAACGGCGATTCGCTCATCCTGCGGGGCCGCCCGAGCTTCACCCGGTTGCTGCGGGTGTCGTTCGGCGTCGTGAACCAGTCCACGACCAGCCGATTCACGGGCCAGCTCTGGTTCGACGAACTGCGCGCCACGGACGTCGCGAAGGACGTGGGCCTCGCGAACCGCGTGCTCGTGAATGGTCGCTGGGCGAACCTCATGGACTACAACGTGGCCTGGAACTCACGCGACGCTGACTTCCTGTCGGTGGGTGAGACACGCGGCAGCGGCAGCCAGAACACCTCGCTCAACGTGAATACTCGCTTCGAGCCCCACCGTTTCTTCGAGGGCACGGGTATCCTGCTGCCGGTGAGCTTCTCCCAGAACGAGACGACGCAGCGGCCGCGTTTCGCGGCGGGCGACGACATCGTGCGCTCGGGCGCGCTCGCCGACGCGAGCGAAAGCCACACGGTGGCCCGAACGATCTCGACCCAGTACTCGCGGGTGTGGAGCGACCGTTCGAACGCGCTCCTGCGCTACACGCTCGGCGGCATCAACGCGAACATCAGCCGCTCGACAAGCGATTCACGCAACCCCACGGCGCTCGCCAAGTCCACGACGGTCGTGGGCGGAGTGAACTACCAGATCGCGCCGCGCCAGCTCGTGTCCGTGCCGCTGCCGTTCACGAAGACCAAACTGTTTCCGCTGCCCGAGCGCTTCTTCTGGAACTACAACGTCACCACCACCAAGTCCGCGGCGTTCTCGCGCACGTTCGGCAGCGACACGCTCCGGCCTGCGAGCAGCCAGAACGGCCGCGCTGCGAACGTGAACTTCGGCGCCGACACGCGGCCCTTCGACCTCCTGAGCCATCATTTCGATGCGCAGCGCAACCTGGCACTGGAGGGCGTGCGGCAGGATCGCGTCGGTTTCATCAACTTCGGCCGAGTGACGAGCTGGCGACAGTCGTTCTCGTCGCACCTGTCCATGAACCCGAACCCGTGGTTTCGACCGACGTTCAATTGGTCGTCCAACTACGCCCAGAGCAACAACACGCAGTCGCGCGACCTGTTCCAACGCGCCATCACGAATGGGCAGGAACTGGGCATGAACATGGACCTGCCCTTTGACCGGATTGGCTCGACCATCGGCGTGACGCCCGTGCGTCCGGCGCCGCCGCCAGACTCCGCCGGAGGCAAACCCAAGCCACGCCGAGTGTGGCAGCCGTGGCGCGCGATGCTCAACCGGCTAGGCGGTGTCAGCACGGACGGCCGTATCGGCCGCAATTCGAGCTACTCGATCGTCTCGGGCACGGCGAGCCCGCTCTATCTCATGGGTCTCGCCGACAACCCCGGCTTCGGCGGCGGGAAGGTGTTCTCGGAGCCGGGCAACGTGTCGTCGAACGGGCTCGACTGGCGGGCGAACGCCCGCACGACGATCCCGATCGCGTTCGGAAGCCAGCTGCTCACGCGCGTGAGCTATGGCGACCTGACGCGCGACAACAACGGCGTCAAGAGCCGCGACCGCGACTGGCGCTTCCCCGACTTCGAGGTGCAGTACGGCCGCATCGCCGGCCTGATCGGCATCACCAAGCTGCTCGACAACGCGCAGCTGCGCACGGCCTACGCGCGGAGTCATGCGGTGAACTACCAGAACTCGCACACGTTGCGCACGGGCACGTCGCGCAGCGACGACTTCCGACCGCTGTTCTCGGTGCGCGGGCGGCTCCGGAATGGCACCGACGCGGACCTGCGGCTCGAGCGGCGGTCCACCGTGCGCGAGTCGTTCCAGCTCGGCAATTCGAAGGCGACCGACCAGACGACCGACGTCAACTTCAGCCTCACGCGTGCGTATTCGCAAGGTCAGAAGGTGAACTTCCTCGGCAAGACCACGACGGTGAAGACGAACGTGAGCCTGTCGCTCACGACGGTGTACTCGCGGCAGAGAGGTGGCGTGAAGGTGGCGAACGAGGAGAAGCTCGCGAATCCCGTGGATCGAACGCGAATGTCCGTGAACGGCACCGGGAGCTACGGCTTCAGCAACAACGTCACCGGCGACCTGGCGCTGGGCTTCAGCCACTTCCGCGAGACGAATGGCATCATCCGCCGCAGCATCCGTGTCGAACTCCGCGGACAGTTCCGGTTCTGAGCGTGCGCGCCCGCTGGTGGCTGGTCGCGCTGTCGCCGCTCTTGCTCGCGGGTTCCTGCCGGACGGCCGACGCGCCGGACGGCGAACGCGCGCTCGAACGCGTGAAGTGGCAGGTCGTCCAAGGTCCGCGCATTCCGGGCACGGCGGGGCACACCGCGGTGCGCGGCTGGATCGCCTCCGAACTCGCGCGGCTCGGGGCCCAGGTCGAGCGCCAAGCGTTCGTGGACACGGTAGCGGGTCGCACCTGGCCGCTCGAGAACATCCTCGGCCGATTCGGCCCCACGTCGGGTCGCCGCATCGCGCTGTTCGCGCACTTCGACACGCGACCGTGGGCGGACGAGGATCCTGACACCGCGAGGCACGACCAGCCCGTGCCGGGCGCCAACGACGGCGGCTCGGGGGTCGCGGTGCTGCTCGAGGTGGCCGAGCTCATGCACGCGCGCGCGCCCCACGTGGGCGTGGACCTCGTGTTCCTGGACGGCGAGGATCTCGGTCACTCAACCCAACCTGATCACTACAGCCGCGGCAGTCGCGGCTACGCGCTGCGCCTGCCACCTCCGGGCGACGCCGCGCGCCCGGTCGCGGGGTTCCTGTTTGACATGGTGGGGGATGCCGACCTCGGGATCTGGGACGAGGCGAACTCCGCCGCGCGCGCGACGAACCTGGTCGAACTGGTCCACGAGGCGGCCCGCGCGACGGCGGCACGTCACTTCCACCCGGAAGTCCGCCACATCGTGATCGACGACCACATCCCGCTCCTGGAAGCAGGACTGCCGACGGTGGACCTCATCGACCTTGATTATGCGGCGTGGCACACGATCGCCGACACGCCGGACAAGGTCTCGGCGGCAAGCCTTGCGGAGGTCTCCCGCGTCGCGGCGTGGCTCGTGTACCGGAGTGCGCTGGCGAAGCGGTAACAGCCTCGCCCGAGGCTGAGTTCCCAGTGCGCCGGCGCCGGGCCGGGGGGACACGCGCTCGTGGCCAACGCTCGGTCCGGGCTCCTGCCCGGACCTCCCTGACGCTCGCGACGCCCTCCGCCAGTCCCTGGCTCCGGGCTGCTCGCGACTGGCCACGATCGCGGTCCCCCCGGCCCGCCGCCGACGGCCGAGAACTGCGAACGGCGGGGTGATCTCCCCACAGTCGTCGCGCACACTCCGGTCACTCGCCCAGGGTTTTCGGCTTCCCGAAGCGCAAGGTCGCCAACCGGACCTCGGTCGCCATTGGGTTGGGGTTTGGCGGGCGGCGGGCTGGCGGGGGCGTGGGGGACCGCGATCGTGGCCAGTCGCGAGCAGGCCGAGGGCCGTCCGCGAGCGTCAGGGAGCCCCGGCCAGGGACTGGCCGGGCCGAGCGTTGGCCACTATCGCGGTCCCCCACGCCCCCGCCCGTACCAGCCCTGAGCCAAGCCGCCCAGCTTGCCGCCGGAAGCCCAGTTGAAGTAAGTTGCAGCGCAGGAGTGGGGCAGGCGCGACCACTCCGTTTTTTGTCTGCGCGGGAGTGACAGTGGAAGTCCGGGAAGAAGTTCGCCAGCTCGCCGAACCCCTTGCGGAAGAGCATGGCTACGAGCTGGTGGACATCGAGCAGGCGTCCCTCGGGCACCACCGGGTGATCCGGGTCTACCTGGACAAACCCGGCGGCGTCACCGTGGACGACTGCGCACGATTCAGCCGGCGTCTAGCGGACGCCATGGACATGAACCAGATCGTACCGGGGCGCTACCACCTCGAGGTCAGCTCTCCCGGGCTCGAACGTCCGATCCGTACGCTGGACCACGTCCAGCGCTACGCCGGACAGCGGATCAACCTCCAGATAAATGAAGCACGCGACGGCCGGCGCCGCTGGGAAGGCGAGCTGCTGGGTCCCGTGGATGGGCGCGCGGGCGTGCGTACCGATGAAGGCGACGAACAGTGGTTCGAGTGGGCCGAGGTGAGAGCGGCCCGCTTGGTGGTCGATCCGTGGGCGGGGCTGCGCCGCGACAAGGCGCGACCGTCCGGGAAGACCTCGCGGGGAGGGGAGCAACGATGAACAACGAGATCCTGGACGCGCTGAGCCAGATCACGCGCGAGAAGAGCGTGGACCGCCAGATGCTGGTGGAGACGCTCGAGGCTGGGCTGGCGAGCGCCGTGCGCAAGAAGCATGGCGCCACCGCCGACGTCGAGGTGAATTTCAACGACAAGACCGGCGCGCTCGAGTGCGCGCTGCGCTTCGCCGTGGTGGAATCCGTGGAGGACCCCGCGTTCCAGTGGACGGTGGAGAAGGCCCGGGCTCACAAACCCGACGCGCAGATCGGCGACATCGTGCGCGTCCCGCTCGGCATCGCGGAGTTCGGCCGCAACGCCATCCAGACCGCGAAGCAGGTGCTGATCCAGCGCGTCCGCGAAGCGGAGCGCGACAAGGTCTTCAAGGAGTACTCCGACAAGACCGGCACGCTGGTGCGCGGCGTCGTACAACAAGTGGACCGCGGCAACGTCATCGTGAAGCTGGACTTCTCCGAGGGCCTGCTCCCGGCCCGCGAGCAGATCCCGCGCAGCTACCACCGCCAGAACGATTACGTGCGCGCCGTGGTGCTGAACGTGGACCGCAGCGCGAAGGGTCCGCAGGTCATCCTGTCGCGCACCCATCCCGATTTTCTGCGCCGGCTGTTCGAGAGCGAAGTGCCCGAGATCGCCGAGAACATCGTCGAGGTGAAGGCGGTGGCCCGCGAGGCGGGCGCCCGCTCGAAGATCTCCGTGTTTTCCACTGATCCGCGCGTGGACGCGGTGGGCTCGTGTGTAGGCCTCAAGGGCTCGCGAGTGCAGAGCATCGTGCGCGAGCTGGGCGGCGAGCGCATCGACATCGTGCCGTGGTCCGCCGACCCGGCCGTGTTCGTGTCGCGCGCGCTGGCGCCGGCCCGGGTCGGCGAAGTGCGCGTGAATGAGGCCGAGAAGCGCATGCTCGTCGTGGTCGCCGACGACCAATTGTCACTCGCGATCGGCAAGGGCGGACAGAACGCCCGGCTCGCCGCGAGACTCACGGGCTGGAAGATCGACCTGGTCTCGAAGACCGACGAGAAGAAGCGCCACGACGTGGAGCGCGCGAGCCGCATCGAGGTGGAGGTGCTCGGCCTGGGCGAGGCGACCACCGAGAAGCTCATCAGCGCCGGCATCGAGACCGTTCAGGAGCTGGTCGCGACGCCGCTCGAGAAACTGGTGGAGATCCCTGGAATCGGGGACGAGACGGCCGAGAAGGTGCTGGCCACCGCGCAAGAGTACGTCGCGGCGCACC